>DASXUT010000125.1 GCA_036504675.1 Bacillota bacterium
CCCCCCCACGATTCCGCCTCTGACGGGAGGAGAAGACGCCGGTGGTCAAGATCCTTGGAATTAGCGGCAGTCCGCGCAAGTCCGGCACCGAGTACATGGTCCAAGAATGCCTGAAGGCGGCCGAGGAGATCCCCGGGGTGACAACCGAGTTCATCACCCTGAGGGGTAAGCGAATAGGCTTCTGCCTTCACTGCGACCGCTGCATCCGTGAAGACAAGCTGTGGTGTCCGGCGAACGAAAAGGACGATCTGAAAGAGATCTATCCGAAGTTTATCGAGGCCGATGGGTACATCCTCGGCTCCCCGGTTTACCAGATGAACATGTCCGGGCAGCTGCTGACCTTCCTCAACCGCATGCGCCCAATGTGGAAGTTGGTCAAGGACGGTGCCTTCAAGACGCGCGTCGGCGGAGCTATCGTGGTTGGCGGCACTCGCCACGGCGGCCAGGAGAATGCGCTGGAGGCGATCCTCAACTTCTACAAGACCATGGGCATAATCCCGGTCACCGGCGGTCCGTGGGGCTACAACGGCGGGGCCGTCTGGTCCCAGGACAAGAAGGAACTGGGGGTTAGGGAAGACGAGGTCGGCATGGCGACGGTGCGGGTAATGGGACGTCGGGTTGGCGAAGTGACCAGCCTGATTGCCGCGGGCAAGTCAGTTTACGCGCTGACGCCCAACCTTAAGGGATAAGAAAACCGGAGGAAGGGACCGATGGCGATGAAGGACACATTGATCTGCAAAGGCATGGCCTTTTACGGCTACCACGGTGACGTTCAGGAGGAAATCGTCCTTGGCCAGAAGTTCACCGTCGACCTGGAGCTCGAGTACGACATGAGTGAGCTTATCGCCGAGGACAGGATAAGCGGCTTCGGTTACGTCGAGGCCTACCAGACGACCAGACGGGTGGTCACCGAGGAGAGGTACAACCTCATCCAGAAGCTGGCCGAACGCATTGCCGAGGAGATCTTCAAGCTGAAGCCTGACTGCAAGGCGACGGTCACCGTGATCAAGCCGGGCGCGGCGGCGAGCGGCGTCATGGATTATGCCGCCGTCCGCCTTGTTCGCGAGGGCCCCGCTTACCGGGCCTGATCCGCCATCGACAACTGAGACAGCGCCTCGAAACTGACTCACCGGAGGAGAGGGTTCGCTTGGATCAACCCTTGCTCGAACTGCGCGGGATCACAAAGCGCTTCCCCGGCGTACTGGCCAACGACCACATCGATCTCGTGGTCGGGAAGGGCGAGATCAGGGCTCTTCTAGGTGAGAACGGCTCAGGCAAGACGACTCTGATGAATGTCCTCTACGGCCTGTACCAGGCCGACGCCGGGGAGATCTTCTTCGAGGGCAGGCCCCTCACGGTCAACTCCCCGGGGCAGGCCATCGAGGCCGGCATCGGCATGGTCCACCAGCACTTCATGCTGGTCCAAGCCTTCACGGTAACGGAAAACGTGATCTTGGGCATGAAGGCCAAGCGCGAACCCCTCCTGGGGTTGGCCGAGGCGGAAGCCGAGGTCAAGGCTCTCAGCGAGAAGTACGGCCTGAAGGTCGACCCGAAGGCCAAGATCTGGCAGCTGTCCGTGGGCGAGCAACAGCGCGTGGAGATCCTCAAGGCCCTCCATCGGAAGGCCCGCCTGCTGATCCTGGATGAGCCCACCGCCGTCCTCACCCCACAGGAGGCGGAAGAGCTGTCCACCATCCTCCGTTCGCTGGCCGCCGAGGGCCGCTCGATCATCTTCATCAGCCACAAGCTGAACGAGGTCATGGGCGTCTCGGACAGGGTCACCGTCCTGAGGGCCGGCCGGGTCATCGACACCGTCGAGACGGCCAGGACCAGCGAGGCCGAACTGGCCAAGATGATGGTCGGCCGGGAAGTGATCTTCCGGATTGACAAGAAGCCGGCCGACCCGAAAGAGATCGTCCTGGAGGTCGACGCCCTCAAGGCCGCCAACCAGAAGAAGCTGCCCGCCCTCCGGGGTGTGTCCCTCAAGGTCCGGGCCGGGGAGATCCTCGGCATCGCCGGCGTCGACGGCAACGGCCAGCACGAACTGGCCGAGTGCATCATCGGGGTCCGCCGGGCCGACGGCGGCCGGGTCAGCGTCTGTGGCCAGGATATCGTCGGCCTGAACCCGCGCCAGGTCGCCCAGCGCGGCGTAGGGGTCATCCCCGCCGACCGCCACCATCAGGGCCTGGTCCTCAACCTGCAACTGGCCGAGAACATCATGTTCGGTAACTTCTACTGCCGACCCTACTCCCACCGTGGCTTTCTGAACCTCGGCAAGATGGTCGAGATCGCCGACGGGCTGATCGAGGACTACGACATCCGCACGCCGTCCAGCGCCGTCGAGGTGAGGAACCTCTCCGGCGGCAACCAGCAGAAAGTGGTCCTCGCCCGGGAACTATCCCGTTCCCCGAAGCTGATCATCGCCGCCCTCCCCACCCGCGGGCTCGATGTCGGGGCAACCGAGTTCGTCCACCGGAAGATCCTCGACGCCCGCGACCGGGGCGCCGCCATCCTCCTCATCTCGACCGAACTCGAGGAAATCCTCACCCTCTCCGACCGGATCGCCGTGCTTTACGAGGGCGAGGTCATGGGGGTCGTGCCTCGCGAGGCGGCCGACGTCAATGAACTGGGCCTGATGATGGCCGGCGCGAAGCGCCTGCCGGAAGCGTCCTAGTCTGGACCCTGATTGTGGCCCCGGGATCTTTGAACCCTGCTTCGGAATCCGTGAAAGGGGGGTCCACCTCCAAGCAACGCGCCGTGGCAGCAGGCTCCAAGCGCAGTAGCTAGAAGCTGGCTCGTCTGATCCACACGAAATCAGGGGGGTTTTGAGTCGTGAAGATGAAGCGGGTTTTGGCCCTTTCATTGGTCCTCGTCCTCGCCCTCACCGCGCTCCTCGCCGGCTGCTCCACAAAGCCGAAGGAAGAGCCGAAGCCGGCCAAGAAGGCCGCCATGATCCTGTCCGGCCCGGTCAATGACGGTGGCTGGAACCAGAACGCGTACGACGGCCTGACCGCCCTCAAGGAAAAGAACGGCTTCGAGATCGCCGTTTCCGAGAACGTCGCCCAGGCCGACCAGGTCAACCTCCTCCGGAACTATGCCAATCAAAGCTTCAAGTACATCATCGCCAACGGTTTCGAGTACGGCGACGCGATCAAGACCGTCGCCGCCGAGTTCCCGAAGGTCACCTTCATCCAGCTCGGCGGGATTGAGCACAACGGCGCGAACTCCAACGCCATGCTCTTCACCTCCGGTGAAGCCGGGTACGCCGTGGGCGTCCTGGCCGGCCTGATGACCAAGTCGAACAAGATCGGCTTCGTCGGCGCCATGGACATCCCGAGCATCCGGGCCGACGAGGATAACGCGAAAGTCGCCATCAAGGCTGTGAACCCGAAGGCCACCGTGGTCGACGCCTACGTCGGCTCGTGGACGGACATCGCCAAGGGCAAGGAAGCCGCCCTCGCTCAGATCGCTCGGGGCGTCGACGTCATCATCGCCAACGGCGACGCCGTGAACCACGGCGTGGCCGAAGCGGTCAAGGGCACCAAGACCACGATGGTCGGTTGGTCGCGCGACCAGGCGGCCCTGGCCCCGGACAACATCCTGACCTCGGTCGTGCAGAGCGGCGCCCCGATCCTTCTCGACCTCGTCGGCAAGGGTGAGGCCGGCCAGCTGAAGGGCGACCTCTACGTCATGGGCATGGCCGAAGGCGCCCAGATCCTCGCCCCGTTCAGCAAGCTCGTTCCGCAGGACGTCCAGGACAAGGTGAAGAAGGTCGTCCAGGACCTCAAGGACAAGAAGATCACCCTCATCCCGCAGAAGTAACCCTGACCTAACGCCGGCGGTGACCCCGGGGACCCAAGCGGGCCAAGCGGCCCAAGCGGGCCCCCGGGGCCCGGAATTCGAGCCACGATTGGAAGGGACCAGCGGATGATTGAACCAGGTCGAACTGAGAGCAAGCGTCAGGGGCCGCGCTTCTCGTGGCGCGGACTCCTGGCCGGAATAGTAACCCCCGTCGTGGCCGTTGCGGCTTCCCTGCTCATCGGGAGTCTGGTCATCGCCGCCCTGAAGGTGAATCCGCTGGTCGCCTATGGTTACTTGTTCAGAGGCGCCGTGGGCAACCTCGGGCAACTTACGGGGACCATCGTCAACGCCATTCCCTTGATCTTCGCCGGGTTGGCCGTCACCGTGGCCTTCCGGGGGAGTATCTTCAATATCGGCGGCGAGGGTCAGATCTACTTCGGGGCCCTCTTCGCCATCCTGGCCGGGACGATGCTCAAGCTCCCGCCCGGCATCCACCTCATCGTCGCGCTCGCCGCCGGCGCGTTGGGCGGTCTGCTCTGGGCCCTCATCCCCGGCTACCTCAACGCCAAGCGCGGTCTGAACGAAGTCATCGTGACCATCCTGATGAACTACATCGCCCAGTGGTTCGTCGCCTACCTGGTCCACGGGCCCATCCGTGAGCCGGGCTGGAACCCCCAGAGCGCGATGGTCGAGGCCACGGCCCGCCTGCCGATCCTCATCCGGGGGACCTCGCTGCACTGGGGAATCTTCATCGCCATCGCCGCCGCCATCCTGGTGCACCTCCTCCTCACCCGTACCGGCCTCGGCTTCGCCATCCGGATGGTCGGCTCCAACCGGGAAGCCTCGCGCTACGCCGGAATCAACTCGGCCCAGGTCGTCATCCTGACGATGTGCATCTCCGGAGCCCTCGCCGGGCTGGCCGGGGCCACCGAGATGCTGGGCGTCCGCTACCGGCTCCTGGATGGCTTCTCCCCGGGCTACGGCTTCGACGCCATCGCCGTGGCCATGGTCGGACGGACCACCGCCCTGGGCACCGTCCTGGGCGCGCTGTTCTTCGGGGCTCTGCGTTCCGGGGCCACGGTCATGCAATCTGGGACCGGCCTGCCCATCGTCGCCGTCTACTTCATCCAGGGCCTGGTGATCCTGTTCATGATCGCCGGCTCCTCGGTGAACTTCTTCAAAAACCTGGCCAACCCCAAGAAGGAGGTGACCACCGGTGGAAGGTCTGCTTAGAGTCCTGCTGTCAACGGACTTCTACTACGGCTCCATCCGCATGTCCGCGCCGCTGATCCTGGCGGCCTTGGGCGGCATCTTCAGTGAGCGGGCCGGCGTCCTCAGCCTCGGGCTGGAAGGGATGATGCTCACCGGGGCGCTGGCCGGTTTCCTGGGGTCGTTCTATACCGGCAGCCCGTGGATCGGGCTCCTGTACGCGGCCGTCGCCGGCGGTCTGTTCGCCCTGGTCTACGCCGCCGCCTGCATCACCTTCAAGGCCAACCAGGTGGTCGCCGCCGTCGGTCTGAACATCCTCGCCAACGGCATCACCGGGCTCATCTTCCGCGGCGCCTTCGGCATCACCCAGGACCTCAAGCAGGCCACGGCCTTCCAGGCGGTGCCCATCCCGGGCCTCTCGCAGATCCCGGTCATCGGCCCGATCCTCTTCAACCACCTGGTCCCGGTGTACTTAGCCTTTCTCCTCGTCCCCGCGGTCATCTTCGTGCTCTACCGAACCTCCTGGGGTCTCAAGCTCCGCTCGGTGGGCGAGAACCCGCTGGCCGCCGACACCCTCGGGGTCAAGGTCTCGGTCATGCGCTATCAGGGAGTCGTCATCTCCGGCGTCCTGGCGGCCCTGGGCGGGGCGCTCCTGTCGATCGGGTTCATCAACACCTTCATCGAGGGAATGACCGCCGGTCGTGGGTTCGTGGCCTTCGCCGCCGTCATCTTCGGCAAGTGGACGCCCATCGGCGCCTTTCTCTCGGCCCTGCTGTTCGGCGCGGCCGACGCCCTGCAGCTGAGGATCCAGGCCCTCGGCCTGCCCATCCCGTATCAGATCATGATCCTCTTCCCCTACCTGCTGGCCCTGGTCGCCCTGGTCTTCTCCGGCCGGTCGCAATCGCCGGCGGCTCTGGGCAGTCCTTACGAAAAATCGGGGGGTTCCTGACATGAACAAGCGTGCCGTTTGCATCGAAGACCGTTACCTGTTCAAGGAACTACCCTTCAAAGACCGTTTTGCGGCCGCCAAGGCGGCCGGGTTTGACTCGGTCGAGTTCTGGTCGTGGCGCGAGCTCGACCCGGACGCCGTCGGCCGGTGGGCGGCCGAGGCCGGGATCGAGGTCAGTGGCTTCATCGGGGCCGACAAAGGTTCAGCCATCGACCCGGACGACCACGAGCTCTACCTGCGGGGCGTGGCCGAATCCCTCGACGCGGCCAGGCGCATGCGGGCCACATCAATCTACATCTTCTCGGACGAGATCGGTCCGGGCGGGGTCGTCCGGCGAGTGAGCCCGGCCCTGACCCGCGAGGAGAAGGTGGCCAGCCTGGTCCGGACCATCGGGGCCGCGGCCGACCTGGCCGCCAAGGCCGGCGTCGGGCTCATCCTCGAGCCGGTCAACAGCGTCTACGTCAAGGGCTACTTCCTCGACACCGTGGCCGAGACCGTCAAGGTCATGAAGGCCGTGGGTCGGCCGGAAGTGAAGATGGTCTACGACTTCTACCATCAGCAGTTGGTGGCCGGGAACCTGATCCAGAACCTGCGGCCGGCCCTCCCCCACGTCGGGTCGATCCACGTCGCCGACGTCCCCGGACGGGTCGAGCCGGGCCTCGGCGAGATCAACTTCGCCAACCTGGCCAAAGAGATGGAGACCCTGGGGTATCGCGGGACGATCCTCTTCGAGTGCAATCCGAAGACCTCGACCCTGGAAGCCCTGCGGGCCATCGAGACCTACTTCCCGAAGCGGGAGATCTGACATGCCTGAACGTTGCCTGCTGGTCATCGACATGCAGAATGACTTCGTCGGCCCGTCGGCCGTGATGCGCTGCGAGGGCGGCCGGGAGATCATTCCCGGCGTGGCCGCCCTGGTCGACGGGACTCGGGCGGCCGGCGTGCCGGTCATCTGGGTGGTCCAGGAACACCGGCGGCAGCTGGTCGACTTCGGTCGCGAGCTCGATGGGTCGCCGGTCCACTGCGTCGAAGGAACGCCGGGGGTCGAGCTGGCCGAGCCCCTGCGGCGTCGGCCCGACGACTTCATCGTCGTCAAGCGCCGCTTCTCCTCGTTCCTCGGAACCGACCTGGACCTGCTGCTGCACGGCCTGGGGGTCAGGGAGTTGTGGGTCTCCGGATGCGCCACCGACGGCTGCGTCCGGTCGACCGTGGCCGACGGGCACCAGCTCGGCTACCGGGTGCGGCTCGTCCGCGACTGCGTCGCCGGGGCGACCGTGCGGCGTCACGAGGCCGCCCTGGAATACCTCGGCTCGTTGCAGCCCGGGATGCTGGCGACCGCGGAGCAAGCCCTGGCGGCCTTCCGCCAGGAGCGGGGCCAGAGCCAGGGCCAGAGTCCTGGCCAGGGCCAGGGGGCTTAGGGCGCTATGTCCGACGTCGTCATCATCGGCGCCGGCCTGGTCGGCTGCGCGGTGGCCGCCCGTTTGGCCGAGGAAGGCTTCACCGTAACCTTGATCGATCAGGCTGAGGTGGTCGCCGGAGCCAGTGGCGCCAACCTCAGCCTTGTCTTGTGGAGCGACGCCGAGCCCGGCGTCAGCCTGGAGCTGACCCGCCAGGCCTGGGACGAGTTCCCGGCGGAGATGGCGAGCCTCGGCGAGGTGGAATTCCGACGCCTGCACACCCTCGGCTTGGTGCTGGAGGGCGACGACCCGTCGAAGGTCCTGACCGGCTGCGGCCACCTGACCGCGGCCGGCTTCAAGACCGAGATTGTTGATGTTAACGCGGTCCGCGAGCTCGAGCCGGCCGTCGACACCACGGGTGTGATCGCCGGGGTCTATCAGCTGCAGGCGGCGGTCAACCCGTTCCGGGTGACCCTGGCCTACGCCGACCGGGCCCGGGCGGCCGGAGCCAAGGTCCTTACCGGCGCCCGGGTGACCGGGTTCAAGCTCGGTCGGAACGACGGGACGGATGGCGCCGGGCTCGCCCGGATCACCGCCGCCGAGACCACCGCCGGCCCCGTTCGGGGCGGCCTCTTCATCCTCGCCGCCGGCGCCTGGACGCGGACCCTGGCCCTGAGCGCCGGCGTCGACCTCCCCGAGTACCACATCATCGGCGAAGCCTGCGTCACCGAGGCCGTGCCGCCCTTGCTGCACGGGCTGGTCGGCGAGACCGGCAGCCGGCGGGTTCCCTTCGAACTGGAGATCGCCGCCCACGACGGCGACGGCCGCCAACTGCGCCTGGTCGAGTTCGCGGCCATCCAGACCCTCAGCGGGAACCTGGTCGTCGGCCAGGTCAGCCACGGCGGGCCCGACCTCGGGCAAGGCGTCCGCCCCGGATCGTTGCGGAACCTGGCCGCCGGGCTGGTGCGGCGGCTCCCGGTGACCCGCTCGGCCTCGATCATCCGGGCCTGGGCGAAGCCGGTCCCCTTCACCCCCGACCACCAGCCGATCATCGGGCCGGTCAAGTCGCGGCCCAACCTGTTCATCGCCTCCGGGCTGAAGAGCGCCTTCATCATCACCCCCTTAATGTCACGGCTGATTGCCAAGTACATCGTGAGCGGGCAAGCCGGCCCGCTGTCGGTGTTCACGCCGGATCGCTTTGAGGAGCGGAACCATGCGCGATGACGTCCTGGTCTGCCGATGTGAGGAAGTGACCGCGGGTGAGGTCCGGTCGGCCATCCGCGCCGGAGCCCACACCCTGGCGGCGATCAAGAAACGGACCCGCGCGGGGATGGGCCTGTGCGGCGGCCGCACCTGCGCCCGGCTCCTCGCCCGCCTGCTGGCCGAGGAGACCGGCCGGTCGATGGCCGAGATCGCCCCGCCCCCGGCCAGACCGCCGGTGCGGCCAGTGCCCGCGGCCGTCCTGGCCGAGGAGGAGTGAGCCAGATGGCGATGACTAACGCTGACGAACGGCGAATCGCCGACCACCCGATCCTCGGACCGGCCCCCGCGCGGCGGCAGGTTGTGATTTTTCACGACGGCCGCCCCATCCCCGCCTACGAGGGTGAGCCGGCGGCGGCGGCCCTCGAGGCCCTCGGCATCCTGACCCTGCGGACGACGGCCAGGCGCGGCGAGCCGCGCGGCCTCTTCTGCGCCATCGGACGCTGCACCGACTGCGTCATGACCGTCGACGGCGTGCCCAACGTGCGGACGTGCGTCACCCCCGTGCGGGAGGGCATGCGCGTCGAGACCCAGCGCGGCCTGGGAGAGTGGAGACGATGAGCGTCGCCGACATCATCGTCATCGGCGGCGGGCCGGCCGGGCTGTCGGCGGCGACCGCGGCGGCGAGCCACGGGGCGCGGGTGGTCGTCGTCGACGAACAGAGCGTCCCGGGCGGCCAGCTGTCCAAGCAGATCCACAAGTTCTTCGGGTCGCGCGAGCATTGGGCCGGAACGCGGGGCCTGGTGATCGGCCGGCGATTGCTGGCCGAGGCTCAGGCGGCGGGGGTCGAGGTCCGGTTGGGCCAGGCGGCGTACGCCGTCTATCCCGACACGGGTGGCGGGTTCGAAGTTGGGGTTTACGGCGGCGAGGGACGGGCGACCGGCGGACGGGCGACCCGCCTACGCGGCCGGCGGCTGATCGTGGCCACCGGGGCGTCCGAGAACCCGCTGGCCTTCCCGGGCTGGACCCTTCCCGGGGTGATGGGCGCGGGGGCCGTACAGACCCTGGTCAACGTCCATCGGGTGCGGCCCGGCAAGCGGGCCTTGATGGTCGGGTCCGGCAACGTCGGCCTGATCGTCAGCTACCAACTGCTCCAGGCCGGCGTCGACGTGGTCGCGGTGGTCGAGGCGATGCCGAGAATCGGCGGCTTCCTGGTCCACGCGGGCAAGGTCAAGCGGGCCGGGATCCCCATCTTGTTGGGTCACACCGTGGTCGAGGCGACCGGGGACGGCCGGGTCGAGCGGGCCGTCGTCGCCCGGCTCGGCGAGGGCGGTCAGGTCGTCACCGGTAGTGAGCGGGGCTACGACGTGGACACCGTCTGCCTCGCCGTAGGACTCAGCCCGCTGCTCGAGCTGCTCCTCCTGCTGGGGGTCAGGACCGACTACATCCCCGCCCTCGGTGGACACGTGCCCCTGCACGACCGGGACCAGCAGACCTCCGTCCCCGGCGTCTACGCAGCCGGCGACCTGGCCGGCGTGGAAGAGGCCTCGGTGGCCATGGAGGAAGGGCGCCTGGCCGGGCTGGCCGCCGCCGAGAGCCTGGGCCGTGGAAGCGGGACTGCCCCGGCGGCCCTGGCCGCGGCCAAGCGCGAGGTGATCGCCCGCCTCGACGGCCTGCGCGGCGGTCCCTTCGGAATGGCCCGGCGCGAGGCCAAGGCACGGCAAGTGGCCGGGTTGAGCGGCCCGGCCGGCGGGGCCGACGTGGCCACCGCAGCGCCCCCTCCCCTCTCCCCCGCCGTGTCGGCTGTCCCCGCGGTCGGCATCCCCGGCCGGGACCGCCCGGTGGCGGTCATCCAATGCCCCCAGGAGATTCCCTGCAACCCTTGCGAGACGGCCTGTCCGCGGGGGGCCATCACGGTCGGGACGCCCATCACCAACCGACCCACCTTGGACGTCGAGGCCTGCACGGGTTGCGGGCTGTGCCTGACCGCCTGTCCCGGCCAGGCCATCTTCCTCATCGGCCGTTCGGGCGACGAGGCCAAGGTCACCTTCCCTTACGAGTACCTGCCGTTGCCCGAGGTCGGCCAGACGGTGACCGCCGTCGACGCCGAGGGCCGGCCGCTCGTCGAAGCCAGGGTGGCCTCGATCCGGTTGACCAAGCAGGCCGACCGGACCTGCGCCGTCACCCTGGCGGTGCCGAACGAGTACGCCGGGGTCGTCCGAGGTATGCTTCGACCGGGACGGTGAGCTTCAGTCATGAAGACCTGTTCAGTTTGGGACATCGGTCGCCTCCCCTATCGCGAATACATGCGGTTTCAGGACGCCTTGGTCCGGCGGCGCATCGCCGGAGAAGGCGGCGACGTTCTGGTCTTGGCTGAGCATGACCCGGTCCTGACCTACGGCCGCGACGGCGGGCTTGACCAGGTCATCGTCCCCCCGGAGGGACTGGCGGCCGAAGGGGTTGCCCTGGAACCGACCGACCGCGGCGGCAACATCACCTATCACGGTCCCGGCCAGCTGATGATCTATCCCATCCTCGATCTGCGCGGTCACGGCCGGGACATCCACCTCTACCTGCGTCGGTTGGAGGAGACGGTGATCCGTGCCCTCCGGCGATGGGGCATCAACGGTGGGTTGCGGGAAGGCCTCCCGGGGGTTTGGGTCGACGGCGGTGGCGGTGGCGGCGGGCGCGCCGGCCTGTCCAAGATCGCCGCCGTCGGCATCGCCGTGAACAAGTGGGTGACGTCGCACGGCTCGGCCCTGAACCTCGACCCGAACCTGGCTCACTTCTCCTTGATCAACCCGTGCGGGATGCCCGGCGCCGGCGTGACCTCGGTCAAGGCCCTGGCCGGACGGGATCCCGGGCGCGTCGAGGCGGTCGCCTACGTCAGCGAGGCCTTCGCCGAGGTCTTCGGGGTTGAGCTGTCGCCCGTGGCCGAGGACACGGTGGCGCCCAAGAGCCGTCGATAGGTCAAGACCCCAACCGAATGGCGAACGTGGCGATTTGCCGAAAGGTGGCGGGCGAGCCCTTCGCCCGCCGCGTTTTTTGGGTGGGTACCTCGATTCGAGGTATGTTTCGCGGGCTTGCGGGCCTGAGCCCGCCAGAGCCCGGAGTGCGGGAGAGGTATCAAGGCCCTGGGCGATGAAGGATACCCCATCCAAGAGCGGGGGGTTTGAGGAATGGAACTGCGGATAAGCCCTCAGGAACTGCGTGCCCGGCGCGGTCGGGTGCTGGCGCAACTGGCCGAGAAGGACCTCGCCGGAATGATCCTCTTCAGCCCGACATCGATCTTCTACCTGACCGGCTTCGTCTTCATCCCGACCGAGCGGCCACTGGCCGTCATCCTGTTGGGCGACGGGCGGGTGGTGGGCTTCGTCCCGCGCCTGGAGAGTGAGCATCTTCTGGGCACGGCGGACGCGGAGGCCGTGCGGACGTATCCCGACTATCCCGGCGAGACCCATCCGATGTTGCTCTTCGGGCGGTACCTCAAGGACCTCGGGCTGGCCGGCCAAGCCATCGCCGCCGACGCCCCCGGTTATGGATCGGGCTGGGGGTACACCGGCCCGAGCCTGGAAGAGGTCTTCAAGGAGGAGGCCCCGGGGACCACCCTCACCCTCCTGCCGAGACTGGTAGAGGAGCACCGGATGGTCAAGTCGGAGCGGGAGGTCGCCCTGATCCGGGAGAGCGCCCGCTGGGGGAACCTGGCCCTGTCGCTCCTGCAGGAATACTCGAAACCCGGCCTGACCGAGACCGACATCTCGCGGAGGGCGACGGGCGGAGCCACCGAGGCGATGATCAGGGCCCTGGGCCCAGGCTTCGAGCCCAAGGGCGGGATGATCGGCCTGGGCGCCTTCGCCGATTTCCGCGGCCAGGTCGGGCCGAACTCGGCCCTCCCCCACGCCATCTGCAAGAACCTGCGGCTCAAGCTGGGCGACGTCCTTGGGACCGGCTCTTGCGCCCCCGTCTGGGGCTACGACAGCGAGCTCGAACGGACGATGTTCGTCGGGCCGCCCAGCCGCGAGCAACGCCAGTTCTTCGACCTGATGCGGGAGATGCAGGAGGCGGCCTTCTCCGCCATCCGGCCGGGCCGGCCCTGCTCCGACGTGGACCAGGCGACCCGGGCGGTCGTCGACAAGCACGGGCTGGGGGATTACTGGCGGCACCACACCGGCCACGCCCTGGGAGTCGTGGCCCACGAAGCGCCTTTCTTCGACGTCGGTGACCACACCATACTGCGGCCGGGGATGGTCTTCTCGGTCGAGCCCGGATTGTACGTCCCGGGGCTGGGCGGCTTCCGGCACTCGGACACCGTGGTCGTGACGGAGAGCGGGGTTGACTTGATCACCTACTACCCGAGGGATTTGGAGAGCTTGATCTGCGGGTGATGGCGGCCAAGACCGTGCAAGCATCGGAAAAGAAAGACCCCCGGCGGGTGTCGGGGGTTTTGACTACCGAGAACGGGTCGGCGCCTTGGGTCACGCTCAGAGACCTAGGTCAGGTATCTGAGGACCACCCAGAAGTGGCTGAAGCTGCCGGCCATCACAAAGAGGTGCCAGATCTCATGGAAGCCGAAGACCTTGGGGAAGGGATTCGGCCATTTGAAGGCGTACATGGCGGCACCCACCGTGTAGAAGAGCCCCCCGGCGGCGAACCAGGCCATGCCCCCAGCGGGGACGGACCTGATCAGAGGGGCGATGGCGACGACGATCATCCACCCCATGGCCACGTACAGCCCGGTATATAGCCAGCGCGGGGCCTCGATCCAGAGGATGCTCAGGATCACCCCGGCGGCGGCCACGGTCCAGGCCACGCCGAACAGACTCCACCCCCAGGCGCCGCGCAGCGGCACCAGGCAGAAGGGTGTGTAGCTACCGGCGATGAGGACGAAGATCATCGTATGATCGACCCGCCGCAGGATGCGGTGGACCCGCTCCGGCACCGGCAGCCAGTGATAGACGGCACTGGCTGAGTAGAGCAGGATCAGGCTGGCCCCGAAGATGGCGAAGGAGGCCACGTGCCACGGGGTGCCGCGGGCGATGGCGGCCCGGATGAGCAGGACCAAGCCGGCCACGGACAAAAGGGCGCCGACGAAGTGGGTCAGGGCGCTGATCGGATCACGCAAACGCAGGGAACGGAGACTCAGTGAGCGGAATCGCAAAGCAAGGCCCCCTTATTAGTCAGCCGACAGATCCCGCAGGACAACCTCGAAGACCTGCATCGCACCCTGCATCTTGCCTTTCATCAGTCGCCGCAAGGCGCGGAGTTCCTCCTGGCCCTTGGCGGTCAGGTTATACAGGCGTTGGGTGCGCTTCTCGGGGTCTTCCCAATGGCCCTCGACCAGCCCACGTTTCTCGAACTTGCGGAGCAACGGGTAGATGCCGCCGGTGCTGGGTTGCCAAGCGCCGCTGGTCCGGTTGCCGATCTCGGTGCAGAGGCCGTTGCCGTTCTGCGGGCCCTCCGAGAGCAGATGAAGGACGTAGACCGGGAGGATCCCCCGGGTCAGCACCTGACCGACGATCTCGCTGGTCTGTTTGGAGGCCCTGAGTTCCTCCAGCTTGCGCTGGTACTCCTCCTTCAACCGTTTCTCTTCAGTCACCCAGTCGGCCACGTCCGTCTGGGGCTTGCGCTTTTCCTTGGGCACGGGCTCTTCCGCCCTTTCCGATATGTCGCTTCGTTCTGGGTGTCTAATCCGATATTATCACTACTGAGCACTTTCGGCAAGGCGATTCGCACTAGCGATAACCTCGGCACGGAGGAAACTCGAGGCCGGACGGAAAAATACTCACGACAGGCCCTTGACCTTCCCCCTGGGGCAATCCTTTATCCTGGTCTCGGAGCGGTTGAGGAGGGATGGCATGTTCACCGTCGGGCAATTCGCCAGAATCTGCAACGTCTCGACCAAGACCTTGCGCCACTATGACGAGGTCGGCCAGATCAAGCTGATGCGGCGCATCCTCTTCCTCCGGGACCTCGACGTCAACCTGGACACCATCGGCCGGCTCATCGAGAGCGGCGCCTTGGAGGATTCCGCGAGGCTCGAGGCGATCCTGAGCGAACAAGCCTCAACGGTGGCGGCGGAGATCGAAGCCCGCGCCGGACTCCTCTCCCGCCTCCAAACCACGGTCGCCGCGATCCGGCGCGAAGGAGAGGTGCCCAGCATGACCGAGCAACCAGTGGTGATCAAGGAGGTTCCCGCGGTCCAGGTGGTGGGGGTTCGCAAGACCATGGCGATCAAGGACATCGGCCGGCTCTTCCCGGAGGTCGGCCGAAAGCTCCGGTCCAGGCCGGCCGGGCCGCCGATGACCCTCTACTACGATCAGGATTTCGACCCCGAGCACGCCGACATCGAGGTCGTCTTCCCGGTTACCGCCCGCGGCGAGCGAACGCTGCCCGGCGCGACGGTGGCCTCGATCGTCTACGTCGGCCCCTATGAGGCCATCTCCCCCGTCTACGCCAAGCTCTTCGCCTGGGTGAACGAGAACAAACGGCGGATCGTCGGGCCACCCCGCGACATCTACCTGGTCGGGCCGGGCGAAGGGAAGAGCCTGGAGGAATACGTGACCGAGGTGCAGGTCCCGATAGAATGAGGATGACCGGGGAAGGCTGGAGGGCGGAGGAAATACGGCCCGAAAAGCCAGGAGGGACCGACATGATCACGTCCATCGACAAGGTGACCGTCTTCGTCCGCGACGAGGAGGAAGCCCTCAAGTTCTACACCGAGAAGCTGGGCTTCGAGAAGCGAATGGACATGACCTTCGGGCCCGGGGCCCGGTGGCTGACGGTGGCCCCCAAGGGGGCTGCCACCGAGCTGATCCTCCACAACCCACGGGCCTGGCACGGCCCGGAAGAGGCCGAGTCGATGCTGGCCCAGGTGGGCAAGTCACCGACGATGGTCATGGGGACGCGGGACTGCCGCGGCACCGTCGAAGAACTGAAGGCCCGCGGGGTGACCATCCTGGCCGAGCCTCAGGAACGCCCGTACGGCGTGGAGGCGATCTTCGCCGACCTCTACGGCAACGGGTTCGTGCTGGTCGAGCCAGGGAACGGGTAGGGGCCGGCGGCGGCAAGGAACAGCTGGCAGGCTGGTGGAGCCAAGGAATCGGAGGCGACACTGGCGGACAAACCGCAGCTGAGAAAGACCCCCTGGCCCGCTCACCGGGCAGGGGGTCTTTGCGTTTGGGTGGGTCCCGGGTGCGCCCCCGGGGTCGGTCATCCGAACAACCGCTTATGCTCCTTCATCAGGCACTTGTCCATGACGATGCCCAGGCCGTGGGCCTCGGCCTTGGCGGCGGCCTCGTCGCTGGCGATGCCCTCCTGCAGCCAGACCAGCTTGGCGCCAATCTTGGCGGCTTCGTCGACGATGGGCGGGGTCTTCTCGGCCCGTCGGAAGACGTCGACCATGTCGACCTTCTCGGGAACGTCGGCCAGCGAGGCGTAGGCCTTCTCACCGAGGACGGAGTCGACGGTCGGGTTGACCGGGATGATCCGGTAGCCCTTGGACTGCATGTAGGCCGGCACGAAGTGGCTTGGTTTGGCCGAATCGGGGGACAGCCCGATGACGGCGATGGTCTTGGTCTCGGTCATCGCCCGGCGCAGTTGCTCATCGTTGGTCAGGAGAGGCATGCTGGTCACCCCCGGTGACAGAGTATTCCCGTGGTGGGCCCGGAATCCTTCGCCGCCACCATCGTCAGCGCCCCCTGCATGCAGTTCTCCACGCAGGTCTCGCATTCGGTGCAGAGGGCGGGGTCGACCCGGGCCCTCCCGGCGACGACGCTGATGGCGCCGGCCGGGCAGTTCCGCTCGCAGGTGCGGCAGCCCGTGCAGAGGCTCTCGATGATTTTAGCCGGCATGGCTTCGGAGCTCCCCTTCCCGTCAGTCCGCCACCGGGCCCGCCGCCCGGCCGCCGGCCCCGGCGACGGCGTCGAGCTTGCGCCGGATGGCCTCCTTGGGCAGGGCTCCGACGGCCTGGTCGACCAGCTCGCCGTGATTGAAGAAGAGCATCGTCGGGATGCTCATGATCCCCAGGGCGTTGGGGATGTCGCGGCACTCCTCCGTGTCCAGCTTGGCGAACTTGACCTGGCCCTCATACTCGGCGGCCAGGGCCTTGAAGGTCGGGGCCAGGACGCGGCAAGGGGCGCACCAGGAAGCCCAGAAGTCGACGACGACGGGGCCGCCGGCCTCGAGGACCTCACGCTTGAAGTTGTCGCAGTCGACATGATAGAGGTTTGGGCCGAGGGCGGCCGGGTCGCCCGGGCGGACGCCATAGCGCTGCTCCAGGAGGTCGTCCTGGGTCAGGGTGCTGGCGGCGATGGCCTTCTGGGCCGCCTCGAGCTCGGCCTGGCCGGCGAACCACTTGACCGCCCCGGCCGGGCAGACCCGGTCGCACGGGTGGTTCTTGCAGGAACGGCACTTGCTGTTGTCGGCCTCGATCTTGCCGGAGACGGTGTTGAAATGGATGGCGCTGGTCGGGCAGACGCGGACGGCCGAACAGCCTGAGGAATTGTCGCAGGCGCGTTGATCGATGAGGACGGGCACAGGATTTCCTCCTCGCGGAATCTGGTTGGCGGCGATTTGCGCCCGCCTGATACCCCTGGGGGTATGTTGCCGATGGCTTTACTTTATCACGCTGATTCGCCGGTGTCAACGGGAGCATGGCCATTTTGCCAGTTGGAGGAGGCGTTCGACGCCACCGGTGCAAGAAACGGATCTGCCTGCCAGCAAAAGCGATAAGGGCCGCCGAGTGGCGGCCCTTATCGCTTCTGTCGGGTGCGACCAAGCAATCCCTCTGCGGAGCCGGACGCTGCGGGTCCTCCGTCACTTCTTCTTCCACTCGCTGACGACCCACGGCGGCAACTGGTAGTTGACCGTGCCCGGGTAGGTTATCCCTTCCCAGCCATTGGGCCAAACGGCGACGAGCTTGCCATCCTGCCATTGGGTGCCGAGGGCCGTGACGTAACCAGGGCCCCAGGTGACGTCATGAGTCTTGTCGAAGACGACCTTGCCGGCGGCCGAAAGGTAGTTGGTCTTCTCGAGTTCGGGTACGACGGCCTCGGGATCGAGGCTCTTGGCCCGCTCGATGGCTTCCTTGTAGATGTAGATGGCGTCATAGGTACCCGCGTTGTACGTCGGGAACTGCCCCGCCCGCTTGGTGAACTCCTCGTAGAAGGGTAAGGTCTTCGGCGTGATCTGGACGGGGGCGTAGGTGTTCAACGTGTATTCGTAGTTCCCTTTGTCCCCCGTGGCCTGCATGAACCCCTTGGCCTGAGCCTCCACGTTGATGCCGACGGAGGCCGCCGGGATCTGGAGTTCGCCCCACTGCTTGGCGTACGGGACCCCGGCTGTGGCCGAGAAGTAGGTGTAGATTATCTGGGCGCCCTTCTTGCGAATCGCGGTCAGCTCGGCGGTGAGGTCCGTGGCCGTGGGCGAGGGGCGCCACACCCCGACGAATTCCATCCCGAAGGTCGGGATGAGCTTCGCCGCCGCGGCCGCCAGCGGGTCGCCGGCCACCGCCTTCTCGATGATCGCGGCGACCTTGGGCTTCTGGATCCCGAGCTCCTTCCTGAAGACCCCGCCGACGTGGTTCAGGAGGAGCATCGACGCCTTCACCAGGTAGGTAGCGTTGATCGGGGTGACCCGGAACCAGTACTTGTAGCGGTTGTAGTCCTTCCCCACCTTCTCCGCCATCTGCGGCAGTGAGGCCCCACAGACCATCATGATCGTCTTGTTGTCCATGGCGAGCTCTTGGATGGCAATGGAGGCCTCCGACCTGATGGTCCCGATGATGGCGTTCACCTTGTTCACGGTGATTGCCTTCTCCGCCGCGCTCGCGGCGTCATCCACGCTGAGCAGCTCGTTCGTGTCCACCTGGACGAGTTCAATGGTGTACTTGTCCTTGCCTACCGTGACCCCGCCGGCCTTGTTGATCTCTTCCGCGGCCATCTGAGCCCCGAGCCAGTGGTGCTGTCCCTGGATGAACTGCATGGGACCGGCCACGGCTATCTTGATGACCTTGGGAGCGGCCGCCTTGCCGCAGCCGGTGACCGAGAACGTGGTCAGCAAGACCGTTACTACAAGGATGAGTGCGGCCCATCTCTTTCTCGTCAAGCACAACCCCTCCTCTAGAAAACTTGAGGAAAACCGACCGCCCTTGCGGCAACCGGTCGTTACCCGGCTACGCGTCCCCCCTTCCCTGGCTGGAAAGGCCCGGCCCGGAAGGCCGACAGCCGCCCCAGGGGGGCCCCGCAGACCCGGCAAGTCCTCCGCGTGACCGCGTTGTGTTCCTTGCACCGCGGGCACTCGCTTTCGACGCGGTCGATGAACCAAGGCGTGAGCCCCTCCGGCATGAACCTCAACACCAGGACGATCAGCGCGGCGAAAATGAGGGTGCGCAGCTCTGGGGCGACTCGGAGGAACTCCATCAGGGGGTAGAGCACGAAGGTCCCCGCGATGGCCCCGTAGATGGAGGCGACCCCTCCGAAGATGGTCCAGATGACGGGCTGGAAGGAAGTCAGAACGCTGAGGGTCGACGGGCCGGCCACCCTCATGAAGTGGCTGTAGAGTCCCCCCGAGATGCCCGCGAAGAAGCCGCTCAGGCAGAAGGCGAGGAGCTTATACATGGGGGTGTTGATGCCCGAGGCCCTGGCCGTGATCTCGTCCTCGCGGATGGCGTGAAAGATGAGGCCCACCTTCGAGCTCGTTATCTTCCACATGACGAGCCCCAGACCAAGGACGAGGACCAGCGCTATATAGTACTCGGCCAGGCGGGTCGGGCCGAGGCGGGCCAGTCCCGAGACCCCAAGTTCCCCGCCGGTCACGCCGGAGAAGAGGTAGACGAGGCCGGTCAGGATGATCGGGAAGGCCATGGTCGCGAGGCTGAGATACTGCCCCTTCAACCGGAGGCACGGGATGCCGATGATCAGGCCCATCAGCACCGCCACAAGGGCGCCCGCCGGGATGGTGACGAGCGGCGGCAGGCCGGCGCGCAAGTTGAGGAGAGCGGAGGTGTAGGCGGCCACCCCGAAGAAGATGGCGTGCCCCAGGCTGAGCTGGCCGACGAAGCCGGAAAGGAGGTCCCAACTGGCGGCAAAGATGGCGAAGATGAAGGTGAGGCTCAGCACCCGCAGGGTGTAGGGGTGCCGGTGGAACAACGGCAAGACCAGCAGAACGAGGCAGACCACAAGCGCGAGCGTCCGCCCCGGAAGCACCAGCACCTCGCCGGTGAACCGGCGATAAAGCCTCCGCAGATTCACCCGCCATCTCTCCCCCTTCCCGCTATCTCTCTCCCTCGAAGCTCACGCCGAACAGCCCTTCGGGCCTTATGAGTAGCACCACGATCATGACCCCCAGCGAGAAAGCCCCCTTCAAGAAGGCGCCGGACGGCAGGAGGAAGGTGACGAGGGTCTCGCTCAGGGCGATGATGGCGGACGCGATGAGGCTGCCCTTGAGGCTCCCAATCCCGCCGAGGACCACGATGGCCAGCACGATGGTCAGAGGATACAGCCACATCCTGGGCTCCAGGATGTACAGGGGCGCCACCAGCGCGCCCGCGGTGGCCGCCAGGGCCGAGGCGATGGCCATGGTGATGGTGGAGATCAGCGAGACGTCCATGCCCATGACATTGGCGATCTCCCTGTCCTGGGCCGTGGCCCGAATGGCAAGCCCGAGGCGGGTCCTCATGAGCACCACCCACACCACCGTCAGGATGGCCACGAGGGCCCCGATGGTGAGCACGTATTGGCTGCTCACGCGGACCCTGAGGAGGGTCACGTAGCCGGATACCAGCGGGGGAACGCTCCTGAAGTGGCCCCCGTAAAAAATCAGCATCAGCTCCTGGAAGACCATGGCCAGAGCCACGGTGATGATGAGCACGGCGGCTTCGTGCTCCCGCATGGGGTCGATCAGCAGCCGGTAGCTCAGCACGGCGATGACGACCACCAGGGTTATCGACAGGAGCATCGCGGGCAGGAGCCCAAGGCCCAGCACGGAGGTGAAGGAGAAGATGAAGTAGCCCGCCAGCATGTAGAAGGCGGTGTGGGCCAGGTTGATGATCCGCGCCACCCCGAAGATAAGGGAAAAGCCCATCGCCAGCATGGCGTAAACGCTCGCGTTGATGAGCGCGGTGACCAGGATGTCCGTCAGCACGGGCGGTGCCCTCCTTAGGGGATCGCAGGGGTTTTGGGGCGGCTCATGGCGACTGGAGACCCAGGTACAACCGGTGCACCGCCTGGTCGGCCAAGAGGTCCTGTCTCGCTCCGGAGGCCACGATCCGGCTGTGCGACAGGACATAGCTCCGCGCGCACACCGACAGGGTGAGGGCCGTGTCCTGCTCCACCAAGAGGACGGTGATCCCCCTCCGGTTGATCTCGTTGATCTTGGCGAACAGCTCCTTCTTCACCAGGGGGGAGAGGCCGGTGGAGGGCTCATCTACGCAGAGCAACCTTGGACGGGTCATGAGCGCCCGGCCGATGGCCAGCATCTGCTGTTCCCCGCCGGAGAGGGTGCCCGAGATCTGCCGTGACCTCTGTTTCAAGACCGGGAACATCTGGTGGACCAGGTCCAGGGTCTCGCGGAGCACCCTCCTGTCCCTCTGGAGGTACGCCCCGGCCATGAGGTTGTCGGCCACCGTGAGCTCGGTGAAGGGCCGCCGCCGCTCGGGGCACAGGACGAGGCCGCGGCGGGCGATGATGTGGGGCGGGAGCGAGTCGATGCGCTCCCCGTCAAAGCGCACCTCTCCCTCGATGGTGATGTTGCCGGCGCGGGTGCCCTGCTTGGCTTGCTTCTCCCAGCGGACCAGGCCGGCGACGGTCCGGAGGAGCGTCGTCTTGCCCGCCCCGTTCGGCCCGACCAAGCCGGCCAGCTCGCCGCGATCCACCGAGAGGCTGACGTCGTTGAGGAGCATCGCCGTGTCGTAACACACGGTGAGTCCCCTGACCTCCAGCAGACTGCCCGCCGCGGACGGGCCCGCTTCAGAAGTGGCCGCCATCACGCCTCCACCTCCTCCCTTCCCAGGTAAGCCTCGATCACCTGGGGGTCATTGACGACCTCCTGGGGCCGGCCGGAGGCGATCACCCGGCCGAAGTGCATCACGATGACCCGGTCGACGATCTTCAAGAGGTCCGAGAGCTTGTGGTCGATGATGATCATCGCCACCCCCTCGCTGTGCAGCCGGCCGAACCGTCCGCCTTTGTGGAGGCGCTTGATCGACTTGGCCAGGAGCTCGCTCTCAGAGGGGTTGAGCCCCCCGAACGGCTCGTCCAGGATGAGCAGATCAGGCTCGGTGGCGATGGCCCTGGCGATCTCGAGGCGCTTCAGGTCGCCGTGGGAAAGGTGCGAGGCCGGCTCCAGGGCGAGGTCGGAGATGCCCACGAACTCCAGGGCGTCCCTCGCTTTGGTCTCGATGCGCTTCACCCACTCGCCCCGCTTCCTGGCCCTGGGGGCCAGGCACGGCACCATGACGTTGGCCATGATCGGCAACCGGCGGAAGGGGCGCGTGTTCTGGAAGGTGCCGGCGAGGCCACGGTTGACGATCGCCCAGGGGGGAAGGCCGGTTATCTCGCGCCCTCGGAACCTGATCGAGCCGCGCTCCGGCTTGAGGAGCCCCATCGCCAGCTTCACCAGGGTGCTCTTGCCGGCGCCGTTGGGGCCGATCAGTCCGACCACCTCACTCCGGTCGACCGAGAAGCTCACGCCGTCCACGGCGGTGAGGCCGCCGAACCGTTTCACGAGGCCTTCTATTTCAAAAAAGGCGGCGTCCATCAGCCGGCCTCCACCTCTTCGCGGAGTTCGCGCCGGGAGGTCTTGCCCACGTCGGTGCGGGGCAGCTCGCCCCGGAACTCGATGATCCGCGGGACCTTGTAGTGGGCGAGGGCCTCGCGGCAGTACGCCAGGATGTCCTCTTCCGACAGCTTGCCCCTGGCCTCGTTGTGCAGCACGATGACCGCCTTGACGATTTCGCCCACCCTGGGATCAGGAACACCGATGACCCCGGCCGCCTTTATCTGCGGATGCTTCATGAGGTGCTCCTCGATGTCCCGGGCGAACACGGAGTAACCCTTGTACTTGATGAGGTCCTTCTTGCGGTCGTAGAAGAAGAAGTACCCCTCGTCGTCCATGCGGACGAGGTCGCCCGTCTTGAGCCACACCTCACCATCGATGTCCACGAGCGCCCTGGCGGTCTCCTCGGGGTTCCCCCAGTAACCGCCCATCATGTTGGGACCTCTGAGGACGAGCTCGCCCACCTCGCCGGGAGGGATGAAGGCGTTCGTGTCGGGGTCGACCACCGCGGCCAGGACATTCGGGACCGGCACTCCGATGGAGCCGATCTTTCCCCGGCCCAGGGGGTTGGCGTGGGAGACCGCGGCGGTCTCCGTCATCCCGTAGCCCTCCATGATCCGACTGCCGGTGCGCTCCTGCCAACTGGTGACGGTGGCCTCGTGAAGGGTGTCGGCGCCGCAGGTGATGAGCTTCAGCCTTTTCCAGTCGGCCTGGCCCGTCCGGTGGTATTCCTTGAGGTACTCAAAGAAGGTCGGCACCCCGAAGAGCAGCGTCGCCCCCCGGCCGTCGATGGAGTCGATGATGTCGTCGACATCCGGCGTGGTGAACAGCACCAGAGTGGCGCCGAGGAAAAGGCCGTTGAGCATCGCCACGATCTGCCCATAGATGTGGTAAAAGGGGAGGAAGGCGATGATGGCCTCCTTGCCCGGTTCCATGACCGGCCAGAACGCCGTGGTCTGGCGCTGGGTGGCGAGGAGGTTGTGGTGGGTGAGCATGGCCCCCTTCGGGGGGCCCGTGGTGCCCCCCGTGTAGGGGAGCGCGGCCAGGTCGGTGAGCGGGTCGATGGCCACCTCGGGCGGGGTCGGTGGGTAGCGCTTGAGCAGGTCCTGGAATTGATGAACCCCGTCGGCCGTTGGCAGCTCGACCTTCGGAATCTCGATGTCCCTGGCCACCCGGCCAAGAAGGCTCTTCCCCAGGGCCTTCTTGAGCCAAGGCAAATACTCGGCGATCCCGGTGACGATCACGTTATCCAGCTTGAGACCTGTCCTGGCCACGTTGGAGCAAAGGATGTCCTGGCAGATTACGGACTTCGCCCCGCTGTCGGAGAGCTGGTGCTTCACCTCGGGGCTGGTGTAGACGGGGCTGATCGGCGTGAGGACGGCCCCGAGCCTCAGGGCCGCCAGGTACGAGATGACGAACTGCGGGGTGTTGAGCAGGTAGAGGGCCACCCTGTCCCCTTTCTTGACCCCCAGGTGGGAAAGGGCGTTGGCCATTCGGAGCACCTGGTCCTTGAGGTCCTGGTACCGGAGGTTGTGGCCGTAAAAATAGATCGCCACGCGCGACGCGTATTTGTCCGCTGTCTCCTCAAACAGACGCGGCAGTGGGATCGGGGGTATCTCGATCGTCTCGGGCACTCCATCCGGGTAAAACCGACACCACGGTTTGGCGAGGTAGCGTCCCTTGACTTCCATGGAAGGCCTCCCGCTATTGAAGGGTGTTTAGCTGCCCGAGAACGGTTCCTGATGTTTGGGGACAACGGCGTTACCGCCCGCCCGCGGGCCCGGAGGGCGGGCTAAGCGAGCGATTCTTCTGGCATCCGTCATTTTTATGAAAATTAAGTATAGTCTTCAGGATTCCTTCTTTTTATAGTCCAACTTGGCAAAAATGTCACAAGTGCCCCAGATTACGGCGGGCGTCCCGGAATTACGGCGGGCGTCCCGTAAGGGAGGTTATGGGTCAGGCGTCCAGAAATAAGAGAGCAAGGGCCGGAAAGAGCCGGCTGAGATCCGTGGGTTGACGGCATCAGGTCTCAAGAGGGGGCCCCTACAGAGAATGAGGATGATCGTCCGGGTCCTGGCCGCCGCGCTGGCGACGGCGCTGGCCCTGTCCCTCGCCGTTCCGCCGTTCGCCGGGCGGGCCGCGGCGGCCGCGCCGATCCGCATCGTCGTCAACGGTGTGGTGGTCGCCACCGACGTCGAGCCCCAGACCGTCGGCGGTCGGGTGCTGGTGCCGGCCCGCTTCATCGCCGAACCACTGGGGGCCAAGGTCGAGTTCGACAGCCAGAGCCAGCGGGTGATCATCACCAGCCGGCAGGCCCTGCAGGCGGGGCGGGTGCCGGAGCCGCCGGGCGGCCAGGGCCCGAGCGCCCAGCCCGCGGCGAGCGCCGCGCCCGGCATCGCCATCTTCGTCGACGGCGTCGATGTCAAGTCGGACGTGGCCCCGCAGGCCATCGGCGGCCGGGTGATGGTCCCGGCCCGCTTCGTGGCCGAGCCGCTGGGGGCGACCGTCGAGTGGAACGGGGATGAGCGGGCCGTCCTTGTCCGCGACGCGGCGCCGTTCCTTGAAAAGTTTCGGGCCCAGGTGGCCCGGACGTTCCAGCCCGACCACGTCTTCCTCTACGACCTCGATGACTGGGACGATCAAAGTCTGGTCGACCTGGTCCACGCGGACTCCACCGGCGGGACCCACCAGGGCCGGAACGGCAGCCTCGAGTACTTTGCCGAGAACAACCTGGCGCTGGTCAAGGGCCCTGTCGACAAGGCCCATGCCATGGGCCTGAAGCGTTTCATCCACTATCACCAGAACTCCCCGGACGTCGACCGCGACGAGGAGCTGGCCTACGACATCGACGGGAACGTCGGCCATGAGTCCTTCGATCCGCGGGTGACCCTGACCACCATCCACAGCCGCTACCGCCAGCAGAAGATCATCGACTGGGCCAAGCGGATGGTCGACGTCGGGGTCGACGGGGTCTGCCTCGATGGGTTCAGCTTCGCCTACGATTACGCCATGTGGGGTCAGGCCGACTTCTCCCCGGCCAGCGTGGCCGGATTCCGGGACTACCTCCTGGCTACCTACGGCGCCGACAAGCTGCGCCGGGACGGCATCCCCGACCCGACCACCTTGGACTACCGGGTCTTCATCAAGGAGAACTACTACTCCCAGTACCAGTCAGACCGGCTGCGCATCCCCTACTACCGCGACTTCGTGGAGTTCCAGTACCGGACGGAGCGCGACTTCCACCTCGAGCTCATCCGACAGCTCCGCGAATACGCCGCGACGAAGGGGAAGAAGTTCCTCGTCTCCTTGAACGCTTCGGAGTCGTATGACCGGGAGAGCACCGACCTCGGCAAGAACCTCGGCTTCTGGGATCAGCTCGACTGGTTCTCGACCGAGATCACCTACGAGATGCCACGCGAGAACAAGGAGATGTCGGTGTACAAGGTCTTCTCGGCGACCGGGCGGCCGGCCGGGTTCATCCCCAACGCCGGTTTCAACTCGGCCGAGATGCAGTCGCGACCGGACGCCGCCGAGCTGACCAAGGTCTTCACGGCCGAGGCCTACGCCACGGGCAACTTCTACTACGCCCCGAACGCCAACACTCTGATGGACAGCAAGGGCGAGTGGAAGGTCATCGGGGCCGACCTCACCCAGTTGGCCGGATACTATGACTTCATCGAGAACAACCGGACGGCCCTGACCGACCTGGTCCCGGCCGGCAACATCGGGGTCGTCTTCCCCCAGGCGACCATCAGGAACCAGCGTTTCGAGCCGGACCAGAACCTCGCGTACAGAGACTTCAACGGCATCTCCCTGGCCCTCCTGGAGAGCCACCGGCCCTATGAGGTGGTCATCGCCGGCGACGGGGTCTGGGCGGACGACAAGTTCAGCCTGGACGACCTGAGGCGCTTTGAGATGGTCGTCCTGCCGGGGATGCGGGACCTCCGGGCGAGCCAGGCCGAGGCGCTCATGGCCTACCTTCGGGGCGGCGGGAAGGTCCTGGCCTTCGGGGCGACGGCTGAGAATGACGAGAACGGGCGAAGGCTGGCCGGGGGCGCGACGGCCGGCAGCGAACTGGCTTCCCTGAGCACGCCCGGGACGCACAGAGTCGGCTTCGGATTCCTCACCTACGTGGCCGCCGACCTCGGGCAAGATTACCTGGCCGGCCGGAAGGACGGGGCTTGGGCCGCGCTGAGCGGGGCTATCAAGGAGTTCAAGGTCAGGACCATCGAGACGACCGCCGACGAGTACGTGACGTTCAACCAGTATGTGAAGGGCGGCGTGGCCGACCGGGCGACGGTCCTCCACATGGTCAACTACGACTACGACGACGCGCGGGGCGCCATCGTCCCCAAGCTCGGCGTGAAGGTGCGGGTGCCGCTGGGCGGGGCGGCCGCGGGCGGGGCGACGTCGGGCTTGGCCGTCCTGTCCGTCTCGCCGGATCGCGAAGGCATCGAAACGTTGTCGGCCACGATGGTTGACGGCTACCTCGAGTTCACCGTCCCCCGCCTCGACTACTGGAACGTCCTGCTGATCGGCGACCAAGCGCCGCTCGAGGCCAACTGGTGGCTCGAGCGGCTGGGGATGGAGCAGGCCAAGGCGGCCGACGGGGCCGACCTGGATTACGCCAAGGGCCAAGCCGCCCAGGTGGCCAAGCTGATCGCCGAAGGGCGCCACGCCGAGGCGACCGGGGCCGGCAGGGCGGCCGTCCAGGAGATGAAGGGCCGGGTCGCCCGCGGCGCGCTGGACCAAGTCGGAAAGCTCCTACCCCTCTGGGAGAAGCAGCTCCGCGACGTCAGCGCCGCCCGCCGCGCCTACACCGAGGCCGAGCGGCTGTTCCAGGATGGCCAGTACGACCAGGTCGAGAGGAAGTCCTGGGAGGCCCGGACCCTGGCGGCGATCAAGATCGACGGCTACGATGCAGACTGGACGGGCATCCCCGACGCCTGCCTGCCCGGCCCCGGCCCAGCCGGTCACGGAACCACCCCGGGGGTGAAGATGTCCCTGGCCAACGACACCGGGAACCTCTACGTCAGACTGAGCCGGCCGGGTCTCACCTACAAGACCTACATCGATATCCGGTTCACCTACGACGACGGGGTCCGACCCAACTACTCCCTGTCCGTCCATCAGGGCGACGTCGAGGTGCTTGACCTCATTCACGACAACAAGTCCATCGGCTACGGAGCCAAGGAGGTGGCCGACGTCCTGGAGGTCAAGATCCCCTTCAGCCTGATTGGCCGCCCCGGGCGCATCGCGGTCGACGTGGTCGCCTGGGAGGATAACCAGAAGTCCTTCACCGCCGAGGGGCGGTACACGGTGGTCGGGGAGTAGAAGCCGAGGGTAACGCAGGGGCCTTTCGCCGCGCCTGGAGAGAGCACGCTATGACACATAGGAAAGCCCCCGGGTCACACGGCCCGGGGGCCCTTTGTTGAACGGCGAAGGTTCCTGTTGTGGTGATGATACGTGGGGCCGCGTGGGCCCCCGGGGGGACCGCCGAGGGGCTTGCCGACCTCACTCCCTCGCCGGCTTGAACTCGACCTTGGCGAACTCCCGGGCGAAGTCGACGATGAAGCCGACCATGAAGTCCATCAGTTGGCGGCCCAGCTCTGGCGTGGCCGCCGAGGCCGGAGTGGCGTGGTCGGCATTCCAGTGGAGGCCATGTTCGAGGATGTCGCCGGTGGCGGAGACGTCGGATGTCCGCAGGCCGACCTGGACCTTGCACCCTTCGAAGGCGCAATTGAGGAGGTCCAGAGGGTGGAGCCTTGGGGTCAGGGGCCGGTTGGTGGGCGGCTCGGCCCGCTCGAGGTGGACGGCGTCGGGGTTGATGGCCATCACCGCCGAGGTCTCAATCCGGTCGGCGTGGCCGGTCAGGGCCCACTTGGGGTCGTGCTGGCCGACGACCTCCCACCAACTGATGAACGCCGCCGCCAGGCCCTGGTCCCGCAGCCAACGGCTGACCGAGGTCAGGCTGCCCTCGTTGCCGCCGTGGCCGTTGACGAAGATGAAATGGGTCACGCCATACTTGATCAGGCACTCGCAGATGTCCTTGAGGTAGGCGGAGAGCGTCTCCGGCCGGACCGACAGTGAGCCGGCGAAGTCGGTGTGGTAGGCCGCGTAGCCGATGGGGATGGTCGGGGTGACGATGGCCCCGAGTTCCAGCCCGGCCCGCCTGCCCAGGTGGTCGGCGATGACGAAGTCCGTCCCTAGGGGCAAGTGCGGCCCGTGCTGCTCGGCGCTGCCCACCGGGATGATCGCCAGGTGGACGTCCTTGAAGGCTTTATCGGCGTCGGGCCAGGCCATATCCTGCAAGAGTCCGGGGGGCGTATGCGGGCACCTCCGTGAAGCGTCTTCCGTCCCCTCCTGATCAGGAATCCAGCCCCAACCCCAAATCGGGATGGGGATCGAGGGCTTGATCCCGGCCTCGTCATTGGGGTCGACATCCGGGCGCTCGATTTGACAACGTAGCCGCCAACTGCCGCCGAGGTCGGGGACGTAGACGAATGGTTCGCCCGTCCTGACCGCCGAGCCGACTCTGACCCTGGAGTCGCCGAGACGGCGTCCGTTGAATTCGAACTCCCGCTGATTGGCCCGCCCCCAGCGGGCGAAGGCCTGATCGATGGCCGTGGCGAGGTTTTCCAGGGTCTGCTCCGGGCCGACCAGGAAGATCCGCCCGGGCGGCTTGTCCCGGGCCGGATCGCCCGCGGTCTCTACGCCACCGGTCTCCAGCTCGACCCGGACCGTGCACCAGCCCCTGGCCCGTCCCCGGCGCTTCAGGTAGAGGGTCGAATTGATGGGCCGGCCCCCATCCCACCCCCGGTCCTCGCCCGCTTCGGCCAGGAAGCTAGCGGCCCGCTGTTGGAGGTCGTCCGGGGACCGCCCGAGCGCGGCC
>DASXUT010000126.1 GCA_036504675.1 Bacillota bacterium
CCTGCAAAAGCGCCGATTTGTCCAGGCTATGGACACCCACGCAAGGCTGGCCCTTCACCCGGATTTGCCGGCTATCAGGGGGATTTACACAGGGGGATTCAGTCGGTTGCCACTGCCTGCATCATCTGGTATACTCAAGGCGCAACAATTTCAACGGCAGAGTAGGCGTTGCGCGTCAAGTGCTCCGGGATGGGAAGTCGCCCGGGGACGAAAGGGGAAGGCCGACAAAACTCCGGCCCGGCCTCTGCGGTGCGACGTCGCGTCCGCTGACCGCTCCAAGTGGGGACCTTAAAAAAACCCCCCCTTTAGTCGGCCTCGGCCTCTGCCGCGACAAGAGGGGGTTTTCTCATGCGTGGGGTGTACAGTACCACCCGCGCGGGGCTCCTCATCGCGGCCAGTGTGGTCCTGACGCGTTTCTTCGGCGTCATGGTGCCACTGGCCGGAGTGGGTGCCCTGCGGCTCTCCTTCGGTGACGTCCCGATCATCATGGCCAGTCTCTTTCTCGGCCCCGTCTGGGGGGCGGCCGTCGGCGCCGCCTCGGACCTCCTGGGGTTCGCCCTCAATCCCATGGGCGGCCCGTACTTTCCCGGGTTCACCCTGACCGCCGTCCTGGTCGGAGTATTACCGGCCCTGTTCCTGAGGCTCTTCACCGTCGGCCTGGAGCGGTCCGGGGAAGGTCGCGCGAAGCTCGCCTTCTGGCGTTACCTTGCGGCCATCGCCTGTTCCGACGTGATCACCTCGATGGTCCTCAACTCCTACTGGATCCACATCATGTACGGCAAGGCCCTGGCCGCCATCCTGCCGGCCCGGATCATCGCCCGGCTGGTGCTCATCCCGATCTCGGCCGCCCTGGTCTCGCTGACCGCCCAGGCCATGCCGGTCAGCCTGGCGGCCCTGGCCAAAAAACCGAGCACCAACGGACCGACGGTAGGTTGACGGAACCAAGCCAAAAGGCGGCGGCCCTTCGGGAATCCCGAAGGGCCGCCTCGTTTCCGGCCGTTCCGTTGGTCACTTGGCCAGGTCCACCGGCCGACGCGAGACCCACTCGTAGACACAGGACACCTCGAAGCCGAGTGAAGCGTAGAGGTTCTGCGGGGGGACGCTGCCGGCCACCACCGAGGTCCTGACCGCCGGCTTGCCCCGCCTGAGAATGAGGTTGACGCAGAATTGCGTGAGGGCCCTGCCGAACCCTTCTCTCTGGGCCTTGGGGGCCACGGCGACGGTGTCGATGACCTCCCCGTCGACGATGCCGCCAGCGATCAGGTTGCCAGAAACGTGGACGACGAAGATGTCGCCCCGCCTCTCGGCCAGGTGGGCCCGATACTCGGCGGTGTTCTGCCGGCGATAGACCGCCGCGGGCTCGAGCCCGAGCCGTTTTCGAACCGGGTAGAAGGCCTCGCTGTTCAGCCGGATGAGGCGGTCGAAGTAACGGTCCTCGTACGGTTCGACCTCGACGGCCGGCTCGGGAAAGCCGGGGCCGCGGTAGACCAGTTGGTTCATGGCGTACCAGAGGCCGAACCCCCGGCGGGCGAAGAAGGCCCGGGCGTCGTCGGCGGCGGCCCGGTACATCGCCGTGACCCGGGTCGGCGGCGCTTCGGCGAGGAGCGACTCCAAGGCGGCGTAAAGGTCGCGCCCCACCCCCCGCCGGCGGGCGCCCGGATCGGTGTACATCCTCAGGTTGTACCGACCCTTGCCCTGCGGTTGGAGGCAGGCCAGTCCGACGACCGTCCCGCCTTCGTCGAAGACGAGGGTCTGGTAGTCTCGGAGGACCTCCTTGACCCGCTCGGTGGTGACCACCTCATCCGTGCGGACGAGGCGCATCACCTCGGGCAGATCGTCAGGGTGGTACCGTCGGATCAACACGCCGCCCCCCCAAAGGCCCGGGCCGGCCTCGTGACGTCCCTCGATTCAATTATCGAAAGACCGGGGTCAATACGTGAACTGAACATTGAACGTGCTCGGCGAAAGGGTGGCGAAGGTGTAGCCCATATCCCTGAGACCTTCGATGATTTCCGGCAGGGCTTCCGGGGTGGTCGTCTTCGAGCTGCTGTCATGGAGAAGGACGATGACGGCCTGCCGGTGGGCCGCACCGGCCAGCACCGAGCGGACGATGGTCGCCTTGTCCTGGGTCTGGACGGCCGCATCCTGGCCCGAGTCGTTCCAGTCATCGTAGAAGTAGCCCTCGGCGAGGGCCCTCTCGGTCAGCTCGGACATCAGCTTCTTGCCGCCGAACTGCCAGGAGACACGGTTGTCGGACCCGCCCGGGAAGCGCATCAGGGTCGGGCGTTCGCCGAGGGTCTGCTGGACGAGGTCATCCAGCTTCCTCGCATCGGCCAGGTAGGCGTCGACGGAGGCGTAGATGGTCCGGTAGTTGTGACTGTAGGTGTGGTTGCCGATGGCGTGGCCTTCGTCCTTCATCCGGCGGTACATGTTGCGCCCGAACTCACTCGGGTTGCCGCAGACGAAGAAGGTCGCCTTGACCCCATACTCCTTGAGGATGTCGAGGACCTTGGCGGTGTTCTGGCTCGGTCCATCGTCGAAGGTGAGGTAGGCCGTCCGGACCGTTGGGCGGTTCTGCTCACGGTGCGGCAACGGCGGGGTCGTCTCCTCGGCTTTGACCCGCTCGAGCTCGGCCAGCCTCGCCTGAAGCTCGAACAGACGGGCCTGAAGATCGATGTTCTCTTCAGCGACCGTGGCGCTCTGCAGCTCGACCAGGGAGTAGTCGTCCTTGAGTTGAGACCCGGACTCCTCCAGAAGGGCGTTGGCCCGGGCCAGCCCGCTGTTCTCAAAGGTGACGCTGAACGCCCAGGCGGCCGAGGCGACCAGCAGGATTAGGGTGATGGCGCTGCGGTTCTTTCTGATCTGGCTCATAGGCTCTCCCCTCTTTATGTTCACTAGCCTTAGACTGAGGAAGAGCGCTAAGAGTTCCAGGGAAAGCGTAGTAGCTTGGGCGGGTCCAGGGGGGGGTTGGGGGAAGAACGGCAGGGTGACGCCGCGTCGCGTCGAATTGATGTGAGGCAAGGTTTTCAATGTGAGGCCCAAATAAGCGGCTGCAATCGCCACCCGGAGCTCGGCGGCTTTGAACCTACCCTAGAGCAATCAAGCGGCGCTCAGCGGTCCGGGATAGGCTGAGGGTCGCCCGGCGGTGGGTTGCGCCGCCATGGGGGGAAGGCAATGATAACCAGGGACCGTACCAGGAGAATGGCGAGATACGCCGCATTCCTGGCAGCACTGCTCTATCCAATGTTCACGCTGGCCTCCTATGTAGCGTACCCTCTGCAGTACGACCCCGTCCACAACTGGCTGAGCGACCTCGGGAACGCGCTGGTCAATCCCAGCGGTTCGATTTTCTACAACGCCGGTTGCGTTGTCACGGGCCTCCTGCTAATAGTGTTCTACATGGGCCTGAACGCATGGCGGACCGGAGATAGGGTGCTCGGGAGGCTCCTGACTATCGCTCAGGTCTCCGGAGCCTCTTCCTCGATCGCCCTCATCCTTTCCGCGGCGTTTAACATCGGCCAGTATCCCCTGCTACACAGCCGGTTTTCGATGTTCCTCACTATCGGCCTGACCTGGTTTCTCAGCTTCGCCAACACGGCCCTACTGCGCCATCCTCGTTTTTGGAGGGGAGTCGGAGTCTTCGGCTTTGCCGCGGCCGCCGTGAGTCTGGTCTACGGCGTATTTGCCAACGCGCCGCTTGCCGAGTGGGTCACCATAGCCATCTTCATCGTGTACATACTTCTACTGACTGCCAACGCTGCGCAGCTTGAGCGAGCCGATTCCTCCGGGCCGACCTCGGATCCCGGCTAGGCCGGCACCGCTAGAACCGCAAACCGGCTGGCGGCGGTTAAGCACGGAGGGAGGATGACCACGACCTCCATTTTGGCCGCCGCCCCAGATCCTGCTATCACCCAAGATAGCAGGATTTTTGTCGGTCCCGCCGAAATGTTCATTGATCAACGGGCCAGAAAAGTCAGACTGCCCGCCGCCGGTTCACGACGTTTGCCGTCGTCATAGCCCCCCGCCTTGGTCCGAGGGAGATGTCCAGATGCAGACACCAGTCGCCACAATCAATCGTCATCAGCGGGCGATCTCGTCGGCCCTTGTCTTGTTTCTGGCCGTCGGGCTCCTCCTGCCGGCCTCCTGGCGCCTCCTCAGGGGCTTGCCCAATCCCACCCTGACCTCGTCGTCCGAACCGAGCCTGGACTACATGATGTCGATCGAGTACGGCTGGATCATGCAGAGCCAGACGGCCGACGGGGCCATCGCCCAGACCTATCGGGGGGATTCGGTGATCCCCTACTTTGCGAACCTGTCCGCCCTGGCGCTCGTCCGCGAGAACCCGCGGGCCGTGCGGGATTACATGGAATGGTACCTGAGTCACGTCAACAAGCCTGATTCGTCGGGACTCTTCGGGACGATCTACAACTATGCCGGGGTCCCCATAACGTCGCCCCCGGACGTCCGGGTGGCGTCGGCCGAGGCTCAGACGAGGATCATCATCGCGCCGAAGTACGGCCCGGCGGCCAAGTCCGACTTCCAGCCCACCGGCGAATACGACTCGGCCGATAGCTATGCGTCGACCTTCCTGTCGCTGGTCGAGGACTACACGGCGTCGACCAACGATCTGACCTTCGCCCGCCGACACGTCGCCAATATCAAGCTCGTCGCCGACGTCATCCTGGCCCTTCAGGATGACGACGGGCTGGTCTGGGCCAAGGCCGACCACCCCAAGAAGTACCTCATGGACAACTCCGAGAACTACCGGGGGCTGGAGGATTTCTCGGCCCTCCTGAGCCGCCTCGACCTGGCCGACCTGGCTCGCGGGTACGGCGTAGCCGCCCAGCGGGTCAAGGACGGCATCCTGGACCGTCTCTGGGACGCCAAGACCAAGACCTTCTACTGGTACCTGGATCAGAACGGGCGGCGGGCCCGGGTCAACTGGCGGACATGGTACCCCGACGCGGTCAGCCAGGTCTTCCCCATCCTCGACGGCCTGATCAGCCCGAGCGATCCGCGGGCCCAGGGACTCTGGGCGGCCCTCAACAAGTACCACGAGGACTGGGTCAGCCGGATGGACGTCACCCCCTGGGCCATCGTGGCCTACGTGGCCACGGTCATGGGCGATTCACAGCGCGCCGACGCGGCCATCGACACCCTCCGGGCCGCGGTGGTCAAGGCGCAACGTGACCCGCAGTGGCATTCGGCCGAATCGGCCTTTATCTACCTGGCTTACGAAGCCCGTCGGGGAAGACTGCCCAAGCATTACCTGGTCAATTGAGAAGCGGATGAGGGCGGCCGGCCACGGCCTCCCACCCTCCTCATCCTTCTTGGCCGGCAGTCGCAAACAACCCCTCCGTCCGCGCGGAGGGGTTGTTTGCTTTATCTGACTGGAGAGGAGGGTACCTCTGAGTCTGCTTATGAGGTTGCCTACGACAGTGCCGGCGACGGTGATTGGGTCTTCAGGGCGTCGACCGCGTTCTTCAGGATCGTCCCGGCCTGCTTCTCCAGCTCAACCAGGGCGGTCTTCTGGGCCACGACCTGCTTGGCGTCGGCGACGGCCCGGTCAAGGGCGGCCAGGGCCCCGGCCGAATCCTTGTCCTCAGCGGCCTTCACCGCGTCCTTCCGATCCGTAGCCAGCTTCTTCTGGGCCTCTAGGAGACTGGTCATGGACGCCTTGGTCTTGTCGCGGAGTTCCTTGAGCGGGGCGATGGCCGTCTTGATGGTCTCGCCCTTGGCCTTGAGGCCAGTCCACAGGTCCCTCAGCTTCTGGCCGAGCCCCTGAGCCTCCTGGCGCTTCGCCTTCAGCTGTTCGCGAACGGCGGCCAGCTGAGCCTGAAGGCCCTTGACAAGCTCCTGGTTCCCGGCCTTCTTGGCCTCACGAAGCTGGGTCTGGAGGAGCTTCATGTGGTCCAGCAACGGCTTGACGACGCCCTGGCTGTACTGGATCTGCTCCTGCTTGGCCGTCCTGACCCTCTGGGTTCCGTCACGCTGGGTGCCTCGGATCTCCCTTTGGAGGGTCGCCGCTTCTTGGCGGACTGTCCGCAGCTGGGCGTCAAGGTCCGCGGCCTGAGCCCGGATGGCGTTCAACTCAGCCAGCTTGTCTTTGGCCTGCTGTTGCGCCGCCGGGTCGAGCTTGGCGGCCAGATTCGCCGCGGTCTGATCACTTCCGCCGGTCGGCGCCGGGCTTGCGTAGGCGACTCCGGCCACCGCCATGACCGCCACAAGGGCCAAGATCAAAGCGGTTCTTGCTTTCCCCATTCGTCCGACCTCCCTTTGGGGTCTTGATCCGCCTTCGCCAGGGAGGCTTCCCACGTTGCCTCACCTGCAGGTAATACTCTAGCCCCAAAATGTTGCCGGATTGTTAACGAAGGTTTAAGCCATCTGAACATAAACCGCGCAGAATACACGGGCCCAAGTGATCGCGGGTCGGCCTCAGCCGCGGTCAAAATAGATGCTCTTGCCGGTGGCCGACAGCGGTAGCCCGACGACCACGTCGGCGTCGACCAGGCCGAGCTTCTTGGCGGTCACGCCGACGCGATACATGATCCGGTTGTCGGCGTTGAGCAGGCCGGCGGTCTTGGCCGCGCTGCCCAGGGCGAGGCCGAGGTCGACGTAGCGCCAGGCGCAGAAGGGCCCGGCGAACTCCGGCCCCTCGTGGGCCGCCTCGAGGTCGGTGCACTTCTCGCGGCCACAGGCTCCGCAGTTGAGGCCGACGAACTTGGCCTCCTTGATCCCGACCAGCAGCAGGGCGCCTGAGTCGGCGACGTTCTGGCCGTCGCGATCGAAGTTCTTCTTCCCGGTCTCTTGGCCATACTTCTTCATCTCGGCGCCGAGCCTCTTCAGATCCTTGCCGGTGACCACCTTGGTCACGACGAAATCCTTGCCACCCGTCTTGGGGGCCGTCCGGGCGGCCAGGTCCATGAGTTGGGCCACGCTCTTGAGGATCTCTTCCACCATCGACCACTCCATTTCTCTTGGCCGGATACTGGCCTGGACGGATGATTCAGCGCCGGGGGCCGAATGACCTTCAGACAGGCCCGACGGCCGCGGAGAGCGGCCCTTTATCGGCAGGATTTACCTGGATTGGTAGAGAATGACCTGGCATTTCCATCTAAAGAACGTGACCCGACGAGCCATCCGCTCTCAAACGGGGGACGTGAACTTGCGCTTTGCCGGTCACCTGCTGGGGCTGATTCGTCGAAGGGCGGCCAACATCCCAGTCGGCGCGCTCCTTTGTTCGTTGGGTCTGGCGCTGGTGATCACTCTCCTGTCCACGTCCTTCCACGAGTTCGGGGAAGCCCGCAAGGCGGCCCAGACCAGGGCCAAGATGAGTAGCCGGGCCGTGGCCGGCGCCATCGACGCCTTTCTCACCTCGACCCACGTCATGCTGGAGACATTATCGATCCAGCCGGCTTTCGTCCTCCAGAATCGGGCCGAGGCCGAGCCGGTCCTGGTTCAGCTCCTCGCCAGCAACCCGGTCTACACGGACATCTGGGCGACTCGCGCCGACGGGTGGGACTACGCCGGCGCCGCCCCCCCACCCGGCGGGCAATTCGTCTACGTCGGCGACCATCGGTACTTCCAGGAGGCCGTCCAGGACGAC
>DASXUT010000127.1 GCA_036504675.1 Bacillota bacterium
TCAGGCTGCTGTTAGTATATTGCCGGAACAGGCCGTCGGACGGATTGACCGATGGGGCTGGGCTTGGTCGTCGACAAGCAGCGGATGACTCCGTGGGACCGCCTTTTTTGGGGCCCACGGTGTTTTTTTGCCCAAAACGAGAGGATCGTTCATGCCGGGACGAGAACCAGCCGTGACAACTATCGCGCCGCCGGCGCCAGGGGAGACTGGAAGCGGGCGGGCCGGGGGCGTGACCAAGCGCTACCGGCAGGTCAATCGCGTCTTGTGGGTGGTACTGGTCCTGAACTACGGGGTCTGTGCCCTCAAGCTGGTCGTCGGCTCTCTGGCCGGATCGGCCAGCATCATCGCCGACGGTTTCCACTCCCTGTCGGACGGGTCGTCGAACATCGTCGGCCTGGTCGGGATGAGCCTGGCCGCCAAGCCCGCCGACCATGACCATGCCTACGGCCACGCTAAGTACGAGACCCTGACGGCGACAGGAATCGCCGCCATGCTCTTCGTGGTCGCTTTGGAGGTCGTCAAGAGCGGGTGGGACCGTCTGCTCCACCCGGTCACCCCGACCATCGGCTTCGTGCAGTTCGCCGTGATGGTGGCGACGATGGGGATCAACCTCCTGGTGACGCTGTACGAGGCCGGGCGCGGACGGGCCTTGAAGAGCGACGTCCTGGTCTCAGATGCCGCGCACACCAGGAGCGACCTCTACGTCTCCGCTTCGGTCCTGGTCGGCTTGGTCTTTGTCAGGCTCGGATTCCCGATCGCCGACGCGATCGCTTCCATCTTCGTCGGTGCCCCAATTGTCAAGGTCGGCGCGGACATCGTCAGGGACAGCAGCCGGGTCCTCTGCGATGCCGCGGTGCTTGACCCGGAGGAGGTTGCCCAAGCGGTGATCGAGGTCCGGGGGGTGGCCGGTTGCCACAAGGTGCGCAGCCGGGGCCGGCAGGACCAAGTCTTCCTCGACCTCCACGTTCAGGTGGACGAGCCGCTCGACCTGGTTCAGACCCATGCCCTCGGCCACCTGGTGTCTGAGCGCCTGCGCGGCCGGTTCCCGAATGTCTACGATGTCTCGGTCCACGTCGAGCCGTCCGAGGCCAGGTCGGCCCGGCGAGCGGCGGTCGGGGAGTCGGCGACCAAGGCCTGCCGGGCGAACTCCTGAGCCGAGGATGGCGATTGTGCCCCGGAGCCGGGCGAGGTATAATTGGACCGAGGACAGGACTTGGTGAAGCCAGGGCCTGTTCGCAGAGAGTCCTCGAGGAGGTATAGACCATGCCGTTCAACAAGGACCAGACCATCGCCGACGTCCTGAGGGCCAATCCCAAGGCCATGCAAGTCTTCTTGAAGTACGGGATGCACTGCTTCGGGTGTCACATCTCGGTCGACGAGACCGTCGAGGCGGCCGCGCTGGCCCACCGGATCAACGTGGACAGCCTGATAAAGGATTTGAACGCCCTGGCCGCCAGCTGAAGGCGGGGCAAAGGGGATTCCAGAATCCCCAGTTTCACCAGCTACCGACCGAAGAGGCCGGGTCCGATGGACCCGGCCTTTGAATATCCATCGTCGGCATAAAAGCCGGCCTCCCGTAGCGATAATAGGTTCATCGACCAAGTCACGGACCGCAGTTCAACCAGACCTAAGATGGCCGATGTAAGCGACAAAACGGGGGGATTGGTCTTGCGTTCGAGGAGCTTCCATGGCCGGTTGCTGGCCGCCTGGCTCGCGGCTTTGCTGTTGCTGACAGTCAGTACGGGTTGCGCTCGGTTGGGGTGTTCGCCGGCCAAGAAACCTCTGGGCGGGGGTGCTTCCGGCCGCCTCGAGGTGATGGCTTTCTATGAAAACGGGGATACGTCCGGCACGTCCGGGGCTCAGGGACCTGGGGATAACGAGCAGACTTTCGTCGACTCCTTCCCAGCCCTGAAGGACAATGCGGCCTCGATCGACATCGTCACTCCCTTCTGGTTCTCGGTTGGGGGCGACGGATCGGTGACCACGGCCAAGCCGGTGTCCGAGGTCCAGGATTTCGCCAAGAAGAATAAGGTACAAGTATGGGCCCTGGTGAACAACGCCAAGCCCGGGGATCAGGTGGCCGGTGCGGTGCTGACCGACCCGACCGCTCGGGCCAACGCCATCAAGAACATCGAAGGCATCGCCGACAAGTACGGTTATGACGGGATCTTCATCGATTTCCAGCTGATCCCGCCCAAGTCTGGTCCCCAGCTGACCGCGATGGTCAGGCAGTTGGCCAAGGACCTCCACGCCAAGAAGAAGAAGCTGGGGGTGGCGCTCTTCCCGAAGATCGATGTCTCGCCCGACGTCAGCGGCGCCTATGACTATGCGGCGCTCGGTAAGGAGGCGGACGCGGTTCTCCTGATGGCCTATGACCGCCATTATGAGAGCAGCCCGCCGGGCCCGGTCTCGCCCCTGCCCTGGGTGGAGACAAACCTGAAGAGCACCCTGAAGTCGGTGCCGGCGAAGAAAGTTCTTCTGGCCATCGGGACCTATGGTTACGACTGGCCGGCCGGCGGGAACGGCGAATACCTCGCCACCAGGGTCGCCCTGAACCGGGCCAAGGCCAACGGGGCCACCGTCAAACGGGACAGCGCCTCCGGACAGCCGTATTTCACCTACACCAAGGATGGACTGGCCCACGAGGTCTGGTTCCAGGACGCCGAGGCGTTCCGCCAGCGGGCCGCTCTGGCCAAGAAGTACAAGCTGCGAGGGGTCGGGGTGTGGCGTCTGGGCTTCGAGGAGCCGGGGTTCTGGAAGGTCATCGCCGAGGCTATCGGCGCGGCCAAGAAGTAGCCTCCATGCGGACCGGCCGCGGCGAGACCGGGGCCGGCCCGGTCCCCCGTTTTGGGGGCTGCTCCCTTCTATTGGCCGTCCCTCTCCCATATCTCTATGGGTGAGGAAGTCCGGCCGGGACGGGGGGAGCAGCTTTGTTCTTTTTTGTGGTCGGCCGGCGGCAAACCCGAACGATCTTGGCCGCCCTGATCTGCCTGACCATTGTCCTGTCCTACCAGAGTCTGGCCGTCTGGGCCAACGCCCGCGGGGGCAGCAACCCCGACCTCGTCTGGTACGTATCGACTGATGAACCGGTGATTGCCCTGACCTTCGATGACGGCCCCGACCCCAAGTACACCCCGGCGGTCCTGAAGGCTCTCGACCAGTACGGTGCCAAGGCCAC
>DASXUT010000128.1 GCA_036504675.1 Bacillota bacterium
ACCGCAAAACGCTTACCTAGACGATTTTCGCTTTTTGGGCCTCCCTAAGAAAGAAAACCCCAGCTATCGAAGGAGCCCCCTCTTCGGGAACCGCGTTTTTCACCTATTTACTGTCGAACTCGGGTTGTTGCATGTGCCGCATGGGTCAAGAGAGAGCCGGGGGCATCGGACGATGCCACCGGCTTGTCCTTGCGCCGATGAAGCTCTCTCTACTTGCTCTCGATGACCATGTGGCAGGCGCCGCCTTCGGCACAGGTCTTGCCGGGGAAGGACAGCTTGAAGTTCGGCCACGGGGCGATCATGCCGTAGTCGGCCGCCATCAGGATGTCCAGGCAGAGCTCGGCAGCTTCCTTGGCGTTGGCCCCTCCCGCCTTGGCCGCTTCGATGTGCGGACAGTAGTCGAAGCTCTTAGCGGCCCTGGTGTGGCTCAGCTCCTCAAAGGTCTGGTTCCAGGCCAGTACCCCGCCCTTGGAGGAGGCCTTGGCCAGCCATTCGCCGGGGGTCTTGGCCACGCCGAGTTTCTTGGCCTGGAGGTCGCCGAAACGCCGGCAGGCTTCGGCCAAAAGCCCCTTGGCGTCGATCTCGGGGTGCTCTTCCTCGAGCACCTTCCAGATGAGATAGATCATCAGCCCGCGGTCGCCGATCGCCCCGCGCATGGCCTTGGTGAAGTCTTCTCGAGCTACCGGCGCGTCCAGCTTCAGCGACTTTACGTAGGTTTCAGCCTGGTTCCCCGTGGTTGCCATTGAAAGCCCTCCCCGCTCAGTTGACGCGGCATGACGGTAGCCAACCGGCGTCACTGAGCACCTTCGCTGGCATATTGAGGATTCCTTCGATCATAGGCAGGAATTCGCCGAGGTTAGTGTCAACGCTCCCGGGATATGAATGTTGATTGGACCAAGAATACTTCCGACTCAAGATGTCAACGGTGCCATTAAATGGAGCACAGGTCGAGAGGGATCCCTGTTACAGGTGTGAAGAACCCTAACCCTAAGAGACCAGCATGAGGGAGACCCCGCGTGAACGGCGTACCCCTTCCTGACCCATACGAAAGCCCATCCGGATGACACGTCTGGATGGGCTTTGCCGCATTGCGGGCCTACATAACGAGGTTGAGCGGGGGTCTGAGCGCCCGACCGCCAGGGCCGGGGGGCGCACCCGCCCTGTCACCTAGGTGCTGCCGAACGTGGGCCGTCCGTCATTGCCGATCGTGATCGCGTCGGGCGAATAGGGTTGGCTCAGGTTGGCGAAGTTCCTGAAATGCCCCCCGGCGTCCCCGACCATCAACACGCTCACTTTATTGGAGCTGTTCAGCTGGCCGATGTAGACCCGATCCGACCCATCCACCCCGATGAGGGAGTACTTACTTCCCGGAGGGGAGATGCGCCTGGTCCGCCCGGCCGAATCCAGCGCGTAGACGACGCCGCCGGCCGGTGATTCGTAGAAGAGATCGACGGTATTGTGAAGAGTCGCGATCCGTCGGATGTCGCTGGTCTTGAGGTTGAGCCGGCGCAGGCGGTTGTTGGCGTCGGTCCGGTAGACGGTCGCAGTGGTATTGTTCCTCACCAGGATGTTGACCACGTTGGTCTCCTGGGACAGGGCCACGTCGGCGATCCTGGCCCCTCGCTGGAGGCCGGTGATCGTCGGAATCACCGGCTTGCTCCCGGTCTCCAGGTTGATCGGCTTCAGCGCGACGCTGGTCCCCTGGTCAGTGTCGGTGCTGATTCCCGCCAGCGCCAGGTGATGATTGGCGAGCCATGAGAAATAGGTGATGGTTTGGTTGGGCTGTAGGGTGATCTCCTGGCTGAGTAGGTTATCTGAGGTCGAGAAGATCTTCAGCCCGGTCGGCGAGAGCTGGGCGTAGTAAGCGCGATCAGACGAATAGGACCCCAACTGGTCGGCCTTCGCGGTTCCGGGCACCGTCTTCTCGGTGAAGGACACCTGCGGCACCAGAACCACGCGGTCAAGGTAGAGATAGACCCCGGCCTGCAGGACCAGGGCCATGATCAGCAAGGAGACGAACTTCTTCATCAGGGATTCACCCCTATTTCACGATCAACGCGGTCGGGATGCTGCGCTCTCCCAACAGGTCGCACGGCCGGTTCACGACTTTCCCTTGATAGAACAGCGTGGTGCTCGATCCTCCGTCAAGGTTGGCGGCCACATAGGCGCCGTTCTCAAAGAGGACATTCTGGACGTCCCGCAGGGTGGCGCCGAGCGAGTACTCGGGCTGCCGACCGTCGATGACCAGCAGGAGGATCGTTCCGTCCTGCCGCTGCCCGATGGCGGTGCGGGGGGCGATCCCCCAACCGCCATCGCCGCTGGTTATCTGCTTCTTTCCATCCACGATCAGAGGCGGCCCGAAGGATATCCCCTCGGCGATTCCCATCTGCTGCATCTCGCGCACCGTGTAGCTCCCGGCCACCAGCGCGCCTGATTTGGTCAACCCCACCAGCTTGACCGGTGCCGTCAGGTCCTTGCCGGCGATAAAGGAACCGTTGTGGATAATCACCCCCATCGGGAGTCTCCCGTTACCCGTGCCGTTGGGGTCTTCGAATCCGCCGGCGTTGACCGCAGCCGCGGCCTGGTGGGCCTCCGCGATCTGGCTCACCGTCTGACCCTGTTCGCCCAGGCTCTGGGCCACCCCGACCCTGACCCTGGCGGGGTCGCGGATCTCCAGGAGGTATCCGGTATAGCGGGCGCTGGTGATCTTGCTCAGGGCGAGGTCACGGCTGTGATTGTTGACGAACTCGCCGAGCCTTCCGCGACTGGATCCGCCGCCCTCCAGCGTGGCGATCAGTTGGTTGTACTCCGCCCCGCTCATGAAATGTCGCAGCAGCCCCCGGTGCATGGAGGTGGCGACCGCTCCCACCGCGGCGTTTCGCACGTTGGGAAAGGGGCCGTGGAGGGTCACCAGGGGGAAGGTCAGGACTAACAGGACCAGGTTGATCGCCACGAATCGAGTTACATTGAGGGCCACAGCTTTTGCCGACATGACCCCGCCTCCATAAATGTGTCGAGATGGGCTGGTTCAGCTTGATAGTTTCTGAGTTGAGCCCAAGAAGTCGGCCATTGCCAGAAGGACGACGGCGACGGGGACCCCGGCGGGGTGAATGGCCAGAAGTCGTTCGACGAAGCCAGTAATGGTCGTAATTGGCCAGTCCCTCGCGGACCGGGCTCCGGTCAAAGCGACCAAAGCGAAGACTGATCAAAGCCCGAGTTCAAGTACGTCCAGATTCTACACCGGGGAGATTAGAAGGACCTTAGAACGAGGGAAATAATTCTTAATCGGCGAGGGAGGTCGGCTCGGTCGAAATCGGGCCAGAGAGAGGCATGGTCTTGATATAGCGGATCGACCGCTCCACCTTGCCCTTGGTCTGGGTCCTGTACGGCCAGCAGACCGTGGGGGTGAAGCCGGTGAGGCGGGCGAAGTCCAGGAGGCCCTGGTTCCATTCCGGCTGCCCGTTCTCGTCACGACGGACAACTGCCGTCTTCATGTTGTCATACATGAGCTTCCTCGGAATGCCCCCCAAGGAAGCCGAACGGGTTCTGGGGGCACCTGATCAGCGTCCCGAGGTCCTGATGCTCGATGAACTCAAGGTACATGAGCCTGGAGAAAGAGAGGACCATTGAAAAGACCTGCTCCCCCGGAGCGGTCTCGTAGCGCATTGTCGCTTTCGACGGAACGGCCGGACGGAAGGGTTTCAGGAAGTCCTTCAGAATCGTTATCTTACCGGCAGACCCTTGGGTGGCGACCTCCCGCTGGAGACGGGCGGAGTTGGACCGTTGCCCGACTCCATCCGGCGCAACCACTTGCGGACCGTGTTTCGGGAGTAACCGGTGGCCCTCGCCACCTCCCGCACGCCCATCCCTTGCTTCTTCAAGTCCAACAGATCCAAGATGTCCCACCTCCGTAGCATTCTCTGAAGCACCTCCGACTTGGCGAAGTCCAGCCTCTTTCATTAGCGATAGGCTCTTGGGCGTTCCAATAGTCTTGGCGCCATTCAAGGAGAAAGGCGAAGAGGTCGGGATTATGATCACTGGCAAGCGGAGAAAAGGCAAACCACGAGCGGGGGCCAAGACCTATAGTTCCAAAGCGCCGCTGTCCCCTGGCCAAGGAGGATCGACATGAGGCAACCGACCGCTTCCCGGGCCGGCCCTGTCGGTCTTCGGGACCGCCATCACCAATGTGGCCATCCCCTGGCTCACCCTCGACCTCACGGGTTCGGCGGCCCACGCCGGCCTGATGGCGGCGGCGGGCTTCGTTCCGTATCTCTTGCTGATCCTGCCGTCGGGCGTCTGGGTCGATCGCCTTGACCGGCGCAAGCTGATGGTCTGGGCCGACCTTGCCCGGGCCGCTCTCATCGGCTCGATTCCTCTGGCGGGCCTTGTTGGTAGGTTGGCCATATCACAGTTGTACATGGTCCAGATAGGCATCGCCGCCTGCTCGGCCCTCTTCGACATGGGGTACAACGCCTGCCTGCCGAACCTGGTCCACCGGGAACAGCTGCAGGCTGCCAACAGCAGGCTCCAAGCCACCGATGCGGTCGCCGGCATCGCCGGGCCGGCTCTCGGCGGTCTCCTGGTGGGCGTTTTCGGCGCGGCTACGACCGTCTCCGTTGACGCCATCTCCTATCTGCTGTCCGTTGGGACCCTTCTGGCCGTCAGGCGTTCATTCCAGTCGACGGGGGCGGGCAAGGAGCCGGGGGCGGGCAAGGAGCGCCCGAAGCCCTTCGTGTCCGCCATGGCGGAAGGCCTCCGTTTTCTCCGCGGACACCGACTCCTACGCTCCCTGGCTGTGGCCGCCGTCCTCCTCAACCTGGCCGGCGGAATGAGCGGCGCGGTCCAGGTGTACCGGATGAAGCAGGAGTTGTCCATCCCCGCCGACGCCGTCGGCCTGGTTTTTGCCGTCGGTGGCTTCGGGTCACTGGCGGCGGCCCTCGTTTCCGAGGCCGTCAGTCGCCGCCTCGCGCTTGGCCGGATACTCTCGTTAGGTCTTGCTTTCATCGCGGTCGGTTGGATCACTCTCGCCTTGGCGAAGGCGCCGACGGTGTTTATGGCCGCGGCCCTCTTGGCCTCCTTCGGTGGCGTGGTCGTGAACATCCAGTCGGCATCACTTAGGCAGGCGACCACCCCCGACCGCCTCCTCGGGCGGGTCACCGGGGCCTTCCGGACGCTGGCCTGGGGGCTCGCCCCTGTAGGGAGTATCGCGGGCGGCTTTATTGCCCAGAACTGGGGGGCGGTGACTACCTTTTGGGCCGCCGCGATCATCTCGTCCTTCGGGCTCGCCTGGATGCAGGCTTCGGGACTTGGCCGGCCGGCTCGATCAGCGAGATCGATGGCCATGCCCCCCCTCCTGGAGGCGTTCGCTTCCCGTCCCCTCCCGACGCATGAGAAAGCCCAGCCCGACAGGACCATGTCGGCTGGGCTTTCTTATCTTGCGAGGACAGACCAATGACTCCGAAAGCGCCCGCTCGCCCGGACCCTATCCCCAGACAGCCACGCCGTTGATGAACACCCCAAGGACGAAAACGGCCAGGAGAATCCGGTGGACACGCTGTTCGAGGCGGAAGAGGAAGGCCTGTTCCAGCGTACGGGCGATCCAGAAGACCAGCATGCCGAGGGCAAAGGCCCGTCCGACGCCGGTTCCCCGAATCTCCGTCGGGTAGAAGAGGTAAAGGTAGGCACTCAGAAGGAAGAAGAGCGTGAGACAGAGATTGAGGGTCTGCATCACCGCTCGGTTGGTGGGAGAGAGTGCCTTCAGCTGTTCCCGCCAGTTGAGCAGCCGCCAGAAAGTCAGGTGAAATAGGCCGAAGCCCAGGTTATAGAGGCCCGAAGCGACCACCCAGATCACAACCGTCCCCCCTTGAAGCAACCAAATTGACCATTGACCCCTTCCAAACCTCACCCTCCAGAGGCCAAGCGCCGGCCCGGCAAATCCCTGCCGGACTGGCTTCGCTTGCGTCGAGCCTAGTTCGCGGTTGACGCCGGCGCCCGATTGGGCGATGACGACTGCAGTCCACCCCCCTTGGGGGTCAACGTCTCCTTGACCTGGAAGCCCAACAGCCCCGCGGCGGGGCCGGCCGTGACGCTCAGGAAGGCAAACGCGGCCAGATCGCCCGAGACGGCCGAGAGCCAGGCAAAGACGGTCGGGCTGAGGAACTTGCCTGTCTGAGAGACCAGCCGCCAGATCCCGAAAAACAGGTCGCGAGCATGGGGCGGGGCGATGTCGGAGCCCAGCGTCTGCATGGACCCGGAGGTCAGACCCTGGGCCTTGTAAACCAGCACCATGGTCACCAGGAAGGTGGAGAACGGCACGCGGATGAAGGTGGTCAGGGCCATGAAGCCAAGCGCCACGCCCAGCAGCGCGAAGCCCGGGACGACCGTCACCACCATCGAAGCCACGCCAAAGCTGACCCCGAACTGCTTGGTGATGGACGGCAGGGCGGGGACCGCGATGTACGCCTTCCACCAGTGTCGCACCTGCTCATCAGGCGATGGTTGCCTCGGTAAGCTCATTGGACGCTGGAAGTCTCCTCGGGAGGCCGTGTCTAGTGCCCGTTCGGGGAGTGCCGGTCCTGGATAACCTTGGTTTCAGCAACCCTGGCTGGTTTCCCTTTTCTGACCGAGCTTCTGTCAGAACACTCAAAAATGTCTCGGCGTGAAAGATCGGCCGTGATTCGGCGCGTGAGCTCGGCTCGGCTTACAAGGCGGAGTGCCCGCCAAGAATGGCCGGATCAAGGGGCGAATTTGGGCAAATTCAGGTCAGGGGGGTTGACAACCCACTTTTGCCGGCATAGGATGTCAGTGACAACTGAAGACGGAACTCCTTGTTAGGTGAGGCTCCGATACGGAGGAAGGCCGCTGCCCGGAAAAGTCGAGAGACTCCAACGGGTGAACAGGTTTCACCGGATTAAGGTGTGACTTAACGCGGTTGAGCGGAACGCTCCAGCTGTATCGTGCCGAAGCTCTTACGAATGAGGAGGCCCCCGTGGTTCGCTTTCTGGGCAAACGTAGGAGACCTCCAATCTCAATTGGTGTAGGTCTCTTTATGTTTTTCATGAAAGGGGGGGATGGCAATGGACCCCGGCGATAGTAGTCAATCAGCGCTGTCAGACAATCAGCGGAACAGTGCATCGATCGCTGTCCGGGGTGCCCTGCCTGCCCCAGCACACTGGCCTTGAGGGTCCAGTCCGGTTGGGAGCGAGGCTTCCCCGCGTGCACTGTCAGCTTGATTGTGCGCGCGGGGTTTTTCGTCTCCCTCGGACTTGATCAGCAAGGAAGGTGAACCCGATGTACCGTCACACTTCCGCGATGGCGGCCGTTGACACTGAACTGCTCCGAAAGGTCGCCGATGCCACCCCGGAAGGGGCGCTGCTCATGCTGGGCAGTGCCCCGCAGGGGCTTACCGACGACCAGGTTGACGAACGGGTGCGGCAATACGGGAAGAATGAAGTCGCCCGCGAGAAGCCGCCGAAATGGTACATCCAGCTCTTGGGGGCTTTCTCCAACCCCTTCAGCGGCATTCTGGTGGTCCTGGGTTGCGCCTCGTATCTCACCGATGTCAAGCTGGCCCCCCAGGCCGACTGGACGAAAGTGATCGTGCTGGCCGTAATGATCGCCATCAGCGGTTTGACCCGCTTCATCCAGGAATACCGGTCGACGAGGGCCGCCGAGCAATTGCAGGCGATGGTCCGGACCACGGCCACCGCCATCAGGCCTTCGGTCGGAGCCGGGCTTCCCACGACTCCGAACGGGGCGAAGAACTTCCGCGAGGTGCCGATCGCCGACCTCGTGCCGGGCGACCTTGTCGTTCTCGCCGCCGGGGACATGATCCCGGCCGATCTGCGCGTGATCAGCTCCAAGGACCTGTTCGTCAGCCAGTCGGCTCTGACCGGCGAATCCCTGCCCGTCGAGAAGTACCACACGCCGACGGACTCTCCGGCGGACTCTTCGGCGGACGCCCCGGCGGGCCCGAGCGTGGGCAGCCCGCTCGAGGCCCGAACCCTTTGCTTCATGGGCACTAACGTCGTCAGCGGCTCGGCCACAGGGGTCATCGTGAAGACCGGCCGCCGGACCTATTTCGGCTCCATGGCCGGAAGCATCCTCGGGCATCGGACGATGACCAGCTTCGACGTTGGCGTCAACAAGATGAGCTGGGTGCTGATCCGTTTCATCGTGGCCATGGTGCCGATCGTCTTCTTCATCAACTGGCTCACCAAGGGCAGTTGGAGCGAGGCGCTGCTGTTCGCGCTGGCCGTGGCCGTCGGAGTCACCCCGGAGATGCTCCCCATGGTCGTGTCGGCCAACCTGGCCAAGGGCTCGGTCAGGATGGCCAAGTACAAGGTCATCGTCAAGCGGCTGAACTCGATCCAGAACTTCGGAGCCATGGACATCCTTTGCACCGACAAGACCGGCACCCTCACTCAGGACAAGGTCCTGCTCGAGCGGCATCTCGACGTCACCGGTCATACAAGCCGGGAGGTCCTGCGTCTGGCGTTCCTGAACAGCTACCACCAGACGGGGCTGAGGAACCTGCTGGACCACGCGATCATCGATCATGTGGAAATGGATGAGGAAGAAGCCATCCTCGCCCAATACCCGAAGATCGATGAGATCCCGTTCGACTTCATGCGGCGACGCATGTCGGTCGTTGTTCAGAACGGCGGGGGCAGGCATCTTCTGATCTGCAAGGGCGCGGTCGAGGAGATTTTCCGGATCTCAGAGCGTTTTGAGCTGGACGGCCGGATCATGCCCCTCGACGAGGCGACCAAGCAGGACATCGCCGGCGTCACCACGGCCATGAATGAAGACGGACTGCGGGTCGTGGCGGTCGCCTACAAAGCTATTGAGGACCAGGCCAAGCAAAAAGACAGCTACTCCGTGGCCGACGAGAGCGACCTCATCCTCGTGTGGGCTACATCGGCTTCCTCGATCCGGCCAAGGAGACCGCCGGCGAGGCCGTCCGCGCCCTCTATGAATACGGGGTCGACGTCAAGATCCTGACCGGCGACAACGACCTCGTGTCCCGCAAGATCTGTCGGGATGTCGGCATCGAGGTCAAGAATGTCGTTCTGGGAGACGAGATCGACCGCCTGTCCGACGCGGAACTGGCCAACCTGGCCGAGAGGACGACCGTCTTCGCCAAGCTGAACCCGTTGCACAAGTCCCGCGTCATCCTGGCCCTCAGGAGCAAGGGCCACACGGTCGGCTACATGGGTGACGGCATCAACGACGCGCCCGCCCTCCGCGACGCCGATGTCGGCATCTCGGTTGACACGGCCGCGGACATCGCCAAGGAGTCGGCCGACATCATCCTGCTGGAGAAGAGCCTGGTCGTTCTGAGAGAGGGCATCATTCAAGGGCGGACCGTGTTCGGCAACATCGTCAAGTACATAAAGATGGCGGCCAGTTCGAATTTCGGGAACATGTTCAGTGTCCTCCCGGCGAGCGCTTTCCTGCCGTTCCTACCGATGCTTCCGCTTCAGATCCTGACCCTTAACCTGATCTATGACCTCTCTCAGCTGTCCCTGCCATGGGACCGTATGGACGAGGAATTCCTTCGCAAACCGCGCAAGTGGGATGCCTCCGGCCTGTCCAGGTTCATGACCTACATCGGCCCCTGCAGTTCGGTCTACGACCTGGCCACCTATTACCTGATGTGGTTTGTCTTCCACGGCTGGCTGCAGGGTCCTGGCGGCGTCTACGTCAACGCCGGGCTGTTCCAAGCCGGCTGGTTCGTCGAGAGCATGATGTCCCAGACCCTGATCATCCATATGATCAGGACCCGCAAGATACCGTTCATCCAGAGCACGGCTTCGCTGCCGGTCATCGCCGCGACGACATTGGCTATCGGCGCTGTCTGCGTCATCCCGTTCACGGCCCTTGGCGCGAAGATCGGCATGCGGCCGCTTCCTCTCACCTACTGGCCGTGGCTGGCCGGGATGATCGTCCTCTACATGATTCAGACCCAACTGGTCAAGACGTTCTACATGAGGAAGTTCAAGGGCGAGTGGCTGTGAAGGCCGGGTGAGGAGGGACCGTGAAAATGACTGCGCTTAAACCCCAGCTCCAGCGAGTCCCAGAGGCGGCAAGGGCCGAGGCCGACCCGAACAAGGCCGGGACCGAGCCCCTTGACTTCATCGGCGGGCTCGTTCTCCACTCCCAGTATATCTTGCTGGCGGCCCTGGTACTGGGGGCCGTCGTGCTCAAGGTACTGGCCCGGTAGACGGGGCGGCCTCGCCGCCACGAGGGGATCTCTGGAATAATACCAAATCGACAGTCTTCTGCCAGGAGGGCCAAGGACACGTCAGGTATTTCCGAGTCAGATCTTCGCGGCGGGGGAGGAGGAGCGTTGCCGCCAAGTGTTCGCGGGCTTCGAAGCCTGCGCAGTAGGCCCCGGCTGACCTCCGTGGCGCGGGCCGACAGAATGACCCGCCAACGTCCCTGAGCCCAGCCGGGTGATCACCTGGCTGGGCTCATTCGTCTCCGAGGGGGGCGAAGACGGCGACGCATTGGTCCGAGCCTCACCTGTTCGCCGAGCATGGAACTTTCTGTCAGGGCAAGCGTCGGAAAAGTGAGATTTGAGAGTATGGCTCTTGGTCGGGAGACCTGGAATCCTCTGGGGGGTATGAGCCGGTGTTGAAGACTCGAGGGGCACGCCTAGCGATGCTCCTCGCTCTGGCCCTTGCCATGGTAGGCTCCGCCCCTGGTTGCGGGAGTGGCCGGTCCGCCGAGCCTCAACGCAATACGCAGGAGTTGGCAGGTCAGCCCGACCGTCCAGCTTCCGCCAGTCAGGAGAGCTGGTGGATCGCCGTTCGCGAGGGGCGGGAACGACCCGGCCGCGGGCAGGCCGGTCCGGAGATGAGGGTGACGCCCGGCCAGACGGTCCTCGTCGGGCAGGGTGATGTGTCTGTCAGTCTCTACTTGGCCCCGGGGGCCACCCTCGAATCCGCAAAACCCTTTCTGACCTATGACCAAGACCCCGTCGACATGCAGGCGATGGATTTCGGGCCCAACTACCTTATTCATCTACGTTGGTCGGCGGCCGGCGGGGGCGGCAGCGAGCGCATCCGGCTGACCATTCGCAAGGGTGCGCCGTTAGGCGGCTCGGCGATCTTGCCAGAGGACTTCTCATTCGCCATTGAGAGGCGGGTCGAACCCCACTTCCTGGTGTTTGAAGTCGGAGTTGAAAACGTGAAGCTGCCGTATTCCGGCCAGCGCGAGGGATATGATTTGAGCCCCGGGCGGCACACCTTCAAGTTTGCTTTCACCAAGGCTATGGACCGCCGCTCAGTCGAGGAAGCCGTACGCCGATCGTTGGGGGCCTATACGCCGGGGGCGATCACCGGCCTCAGCTCTCCCGAACCGGCCTTTTCTTGGCAGGACGACCGAAACCTCGTTGTCACGGTGGACCTTGAAGTCGGCCCCTCCAACGTCCTCGGCCCGAACCCCTATCGCGGCTACCTGCTCTCGGCCAACGGGTCCCGCGACCAGGAGGGCCTGGAGGTCTGGTTCAATGACCAGCTCTATGTGAGCGTGCGGGCCCCGCTGGCGATAATGGCCGTGTCGCCCCGCCCTGGAGGGAAGAGGCGGACCCTCATGACCCTTGCCCCGGGGAGGACCGTCGCCGCCGTCGACGGCGACGGGCAGAGGGCCCTGGCTCTAGAAGACGCGTCAAGTCCGGCTTCCGGAGGCGACGGGCCGGCTTCGGTAATCCCATGGTTGTACCGGCGAGGTGAGCCCCCACTGAACCTCAGCGACAAGCTGGGGTGGGCCTACGGGCTTGGATTCCTCCCTGACGGTCGGGTCTGGTCTTACGACGGTCAAGGCAACACGGTTGTGATGGACGCGGGAGGCACGGTGTCGACCGTGCTGAAAGCCGGGCGCCGCCCGGTCGGACAGGGCTTCTCTCAGGACGCGACGACATTTGTTTACTTCACCCGGGCCGAGGGAGAGGAGGAGGTCCGGCAACCTGGGATCAAGGTCGGCCTCGACCTCAATGTCCTCAAGACGGCCGACGGATCTTCCTTACGAATCCCCAAGGTAGCCACGATGGATTCGATGGCCGACTTCTACGGGCCCCCGCTCGAGGTCGTCGTGGACGGGCCGGGGAGGGTTGCCGGGTGCATCGATCTCTCCGGCGGGACACCCCGACTGCTCCTTTTCGACCTGACTTCCGGCCGGGTTGACGCGTTCCCGGGACCCGAGGACCCGACCCACGGCCTGTATGGTCAGGCGGCCCTTGGCCAATTGGCCATCTCTCCCGACAGCCGGGCGGTGATCTTCACCTTCTTCGCCAACGGCCCCCACGTCTTCTTGGCCGACCTGGTCTCTGGAAAGACAACTGAGGTCAAGGTGGCGAACGCCTGGCACCCGCGATTTTCCCCGAACGGGCGGCGGGTGGCCTTCGACGTCACCGCCGGCGACGAACCCGGCACTCGGGAGACGCGAGTCAAGGTGCTGGACAGGGACACCGGCACCATTGTCGACCTGGGAAGGGGCTATTCCGCGGGCTGGTCGGGTGATGGGGAATCGGTCTTCGTGGTTCAGGCGATCGAGAAGGAGGCGGCCTGATGTGAGCCGACCCTACCGGCGATACCTGATCAAACCCGTCGGCGTCCTGCTTGTCGCCGCCGGCCTGCTGCTCGTGCTCGCTTTCTTCACCCCGCAGGGCGCGGTCAGGCGGTACCTGGTTTGGAGCGGGGACCCATTTGACGCTCTCACGGTCCACGTTCGGAGGGACGACTACATTAATTTCGGCGGCAGGCAGTACTTCGTCGCCGGCTATCTCGTTCATCATCCCGACCGAATGGACCTTTGCTACTTCTACGTGAAGAGGACCGGCCTCGGGATCTGCGTGGTCGTTTCGGCTGGTACGGGACCCTGACCTCGCCGCGGCCGTCAAAGGGCCGACCGCCCGCCGGCGGCGACGTGCCGAAAGCTGGCGGGCGAGCAATCGGGGAAGGTGGTGCGCCTTGGGGAAGAAGTCATTGTTCATGACCATCGCCTTCCTCATCGTCTTGGGGACTGTCGGCTGCAAGGCTCCCGGCCTCCAGGGCCACCCCACGGCCGAGAGCCGGGTCGTCCCGCAGATACCGACCGGGGTAAGACCGAGATCATCGAGGGCGGGGTGGATGGCCGGACAAGGCCGCGATCCTTACAAATGTCGGGCTTGACCGCGTCCTCACCGTTGGATCCGGGAAGGAGTCGGCGCTGGGGTACCGGGCGGTCCTGGCCGGGGCGGACTGGAGCGACGGGATTTGGCGCGTGCTGTCTTTCTGCGAGAAGGCCGAGACCGGCAGTGCTCACCCCTTCGTCGGGGTGTTCACCGAACTCGACTGGGTGCAGGTGTTCAGGCTCTCACCCGTCGGCCCGGAGCGGATGTCTTTGCGGGACGAGGATGTCATCTTGGCCGGGACCAGCCGGGACTGCTCCACGATGGCCCGCCAAGGCCCGGCCAAGGTGTCCGTCCCGGCGCGTTTGCTTCCGCCGTCATCCCGAAGGAGCGCACAACGGCACCGGGGATCAGGTACCATTGGGAAATGACCGTGGATGGCAAGTTCAGACGCACACCTGACACGGTTGTCCCGTTCATCCCCGTACCAACCAGTTGGTGCGGGCCGGAGGCCCGTTTGAGCTCTATCCCGAGGCGAGCGCCGCGACCATGCGTCCGTCGCCTGGGTCCATCAGCCAGGGAAGGTCTGGGTTCCCAAGGAGGTTCTGGCCAGTACCGCGGCGCGGGGTGGGGCGGGTGGCCCAGGATCGAGAATAACGTCTTCGTTCGCGCCGGGGACTGAGTTCGAGTCGGGTACGGTGAAGCCGCCGGTCGGGAAGGCCCCGTCCAGGGATTCGTCAAACTGGGCGCCACCTGCTTTTGCAGCTTTGCAAAGTACTTTACATATTGCAGGCCCAACCAGCAATGGCTAGGAGCCCGTGTTGGTAACTGAAGGGCGAATGTTCCTTTAGCGATCGGAGAGGATTCGCTCAAGAGGTTCAGGACCGATTTGCCCGCCCGCGGCGGGATGACGATGGCCTGTTCCTTTACGCGGCTTTCTTGAGAGCC
>DASXUT010000129.1 GCA_036504675.1 Bacillota bacterium
AGGAGGGTCCGGAGGGCCAGAAGAAGCTTCAGCAGTATATGCGTTACGGCACGGTCATCCTCGGCCTGATCCAGGCCTACGGGCAGACCTACGGCCTCCGTACCGCCCTGATTTACCCGAACTTCTGGTCGATCACCCTGATCGCCTTCACCCTCACCGCCGGCACTGCTTTCCTGATGTGGCTCGGTGAGATGATCACCGAGAACGGCATCGGCAACGGGATCTCGCTGATCATCTTCGCCGGCATCGTCTCCCGTCTGCCGGTCGGCGTGGGCAACATGATCAAGTACCTGGGCGCCGCCCGGATCAACATCCTTAACGTCATCATCCTGGCCGTCGTCGGCCTGGCGGTCATCGCCTTCGTCGTCTGGATCACCGAGGGTCAGCGGCGGATCCCCGTGCAGTATGCCAAGCGGGTGGTCGGCCGGAAGATGTACGGTGGTCAGACGACCCACATCCCGATGCGGGTCAACCAGGCCGGCGTCATCCCGATCATCTTCGCCATCTCGATCCTGATGACCCCGGCGACCATCGCCCAGTTCATCAACACCCCGTTCATGCAACGGGTGTCGAGCGCCCTCTCCGGCGGCAAGTCCCTGACCTATTGGTTCATCTACGGCATCCTGATCGTCTTCTTCACCTACTTCTACACGGCGGTCACCTTCAACCCGATCGAAGTGGCCAACAACATGAAGAAGTACGGTGGCTTCATCCCGGGCCTGCGGCCGGGCCGGCCGACCGCCGACTACCTGGCCCGCGTCTTGACCAGGATTACCCTGGTCGGCTCACTCTTCTTGGCCCTCATCGCCGTGGTCATCCCCTTCGGCGTTCAGCTGGCGACGAACATCCCTAACATCTGGCTCGGCGGCACGAGCCTCCTGATCGTGGTCAGCGTGGCCTTGGAGACGATGAAGCAGCTCGAGGCGCACCTCCTGATGCGCCACTACCACGGCTTCCTGAAGTAAGCCCAGGCTAGAGAGGTCATGAGTGGATGCGGCTGATGCTGCTCGGCCCACCGGGGGTGGGCAAGGGGACCCAGGCGAAGCTCTTGGCGACCGAGTACAAGGTCCCCCACATTTCCACCGGCGACATCCTTCGCCAGGAGGTCCGCGACGGGACCGAACTCGGCCGAAAGGCCAAGGAGTACATGGAACGGGGAGCCCTCGTCCCGGACGAGTTGATCCTGGCGATGTTCGAAGGCCGTCTGGAGAAGGACGACACGAGGGCCGGCTTCATCGCCGACGGTTTCCCGCGGACCATCCCGCAGGCCGAGGCCTTCGACCAGATGCTCGCCCGCCGCGGCCAGCGCCTGGAGGCGGTGGTGACCATCGAGGCCCCCCTCGAGGAACTGGTCCGCCGCTCAGCCGGCCGCCGGGTCTGCCGCTCCTGCGGGGCCCCTTACAACGTCTACTACCAGCCGTCCAAGGTCGAAGGGGTCTGTGAGGTCTGCGGCGGCGAGCTCTACCAGCGTGACGACGATCGCGAGGCGACCGTCCGCCGGCGCCAGGAGGTCTACCGCGCCGAGACGGCCCCGCTCATCGCCCACTATGAGCAGCAGGGACTGGTCCGCCGGGTCGACGGCAGTCAACCGGTGGAGGAGGTCCTGGCTTCGATCAAGCGGATCCTGGCCACTCGATGATCATCATCAAGTCCCCAGAAGAACTCGCGATCATGCGCGAGGCCGGGCGGATCGTCGCCCGGACCCGGCGAATCCTCTCCGAGGCCGTCAAGCCCGGGGTGACCACCGGCGAACTGGACACCTTGGCCGAGGACGTGATTCGGAAGGCCGGGGCCACCCCGACTTTCAAGGGGTATCACGGCTTCCCCGCGAGCATCTGCGCATCGGTGGACGCTGAAGTCGTTCACGGCTTCCCAGGCCCGCGGCGGCTGATCGAAGGAGAGATCATCTCGATCGACCTCGGCGCGACCTACCGCGGTTACGTGGGGGACGCGGCGATCACCCTGCCGGTCGGGGAGATCCTCCCGGAGGTCGCCGCCCTGCTTGAGGCGACCAAGGGAGGCCTGGCCGCCGGCATCGCCCAGGCCACCGGAGGCAACCACTTGTCGGACATCTCCCACGCCGTTCAGGCGTACGTGGAGAGTCGGGGTTTCTCGGTGGTCCGCGACTTCGTCGGACACGGCATCGGCCAGAACATGCACGAAGACCCGCAGGTGCCGAACTTCGGACCTCCGGGCCGCGGCCCCCTCCTCAAAGAGGGGATGACCCTGGCCCTTGAACCCATGGTCAACCTGGGCACCCATGCCGTCTACATCGAGCCGAACGGCTGGACCGTGCGGACCCTTGACGGCAAGCCCTCGGCCCATTTCGAGGAGACGGTGGCGATCACGGCCGACGGGCCGGTCATCCTGACGGCCGAATGATTCCTTCCTTTATCTGGCATAATAGGAACTATGTGACCGGCTCCGGGCACGGTGCGCCCGTCCGGCGTGAGTCCGGCCGACTGGGGAGGGATGCGGCTTGAACGGCTCGCACTCGAACGGACTGGAATCCGGGCGGATCGTCAGTTCCAAGGCTGGACGGGATCGCGGACGCAAGTTCGTCATCCTGGAGGTCCTGGACGAGCGGACGGTCGTGGTGGCCGATGGAGACCTGAGGAAGGTCGATAACCCCAAGCGCAAGAACGTCCGTCATCTGCTGATCCATCAGGGAGTCGTCGCCCCGGTCAGGGAGAAACTCCTGGCGGGCGGGGCGCCCACCGACGAGGAGATCCGCCGGGCCCTCGAGACCGAATTCAAGGAGCCCGAGGACGGCCCGCCGCCCGGAAAACCGACGACGGACGAGGATTAGATTATCAGAGCTCTTGACTCTCAGGGAGGGGCACACCTGGCCTATGGGTAAAGAGGATGTCATCGAGGTCGAAGGGACGGTCGTCGAAACGCTGCCCAACGCCATGTTCCGGGTCGAACTCCAGAATGGGTACAAGGTGTTGGCGCACATCTCGGGCAAGATCAGGATGAACTTCATTCGAATCCTGCCGGGCGACCGGGTCCTGGTGGAGTTGTCCCCCTACGATCTCACCCGTGGGCGGATCACGGTCCGATACAAGTAGGCTCACGGGGATTTTGGCCGGCACCGGCGCTCGCCGGGCCAGGCCCAATGCCCCGTCCTTCTAGGAGGGAGAAGCGTGAAAGTCAGGCCTTCGGTCAAGAAGATTTGCGAGAAGTGCAAGATCATCCGGCGGAAGGGTCAAGTCCGGGTGATTTGCGAGAATCCCAAGCACAAGCAACGTCAGGGTTAGGGGGTGCAGTCCTAGATGGCCAGAATTTCCGGCGTAGACCTGCCGCGCGACAAGCGAGTCGAGGTCGCTCTCAACTACCTGTATGGGATCGGACCGACGCTGTCCAAGAAGATCCTCGCGGAGACTGGGATCAACCCCGATACCCGCGTCCGGAATCTTACCGAGGAAGAAGTCTCCCGACTCCGTGAGTACATCGATAAGCACTACAAGGTCGAGGGCGACCTGCGCACCGAGGTCAGCCAGAACATCAAGCGGCTGATCGAAATCGGCTCGTACCGTGGGCTCAGGCATCGCCGCAGCCTGCCCACCCGGGGCCAGCGGACCCAGACCAACGCCCGGACCCGCAAGGGACCGCGGAAGACGGTCGGCATCAAGCGGAAGGCGGCCACCACTAAGCCGTAAGGAAGGGCAAAGGAGGAAGGACTAGTTGGCCCGGAGAGCTGCTAGACCCAAGAAGAAAGACCGCAAACTGGTTGAGCGCGGTGTGGCCCACATCAAGTCAACCTTCAATAACACCGTCGTCACCATCACCGACCCGGTCGGGAACGTCATCTCCTGGGCGACGTCGGGTGGCATGGGCTTCAAGGGTTCCAAGAAGAGCACGCCTTTCGCGGCTCAGATGGCCGCCGAGGCCTGCGCCCGCGAGGCCATGGAGCACGGCATGCGCGAGGTCGAGGTCTTCGTCAAGGGGCCCGGGGCGGGCCGCGAGGCGGCCATCCGTTCACTGCAGGCCGCCGGCCTTGACGTCAGCCTGATCAAGGACGTCACCCCGATCCCGCACAACGGGTGCCGGCCTCCGAAGCGCAGAAGAGTGTAGGGGGGATATTTTCTAATGGCGCGATACACCGGGCCGGTCTGCCGGCTCTGCCGCCGTGAAGGGACGAAGCTGTACCTGAAGGGCGAGCGCTGCTACTCCAACAAGTGTCTGATCGACCGTCACCCCTACCCGCCGGGTGAACACGGTGACGCCAGGCCCCGCAAGACCAGCGAGTACCAGGGCCAGCTTCGCGAGAAGCAGAAGGCCCGCCGCATCTACGGCGTGATGGAGCGGCAGTTCCGCCGGTACTATGCCCGGGCGGCCAAGGTCAAGGGGGTCACCGGTCAGTACCTGCTCCAACTGCTCGAGCGGCGGCTGGACAATGTCGTCTACCGGCTCGGCCTGGCCGTCTCCCGCCCGGAGGCGCGGACCCTGGTCCGGCACAACCACTTCACGGTCAACGGGAAGCGGGTCAACATCCCGTCCTATCAGATCAAGGAAGGCGATGTCGTGGCCGTAGCCGAGGGCTCGAAGAGCTCGATCAAGTTCAAGAACCTGGCCGAGGGTCTGAAGCAGCGAAGCGCCCCGGCCTGGCTCGAGCTTGAAGCGGAGAACCTGCGCGGCCGCGTCCTGCGGCTGCCCCTGCGCGAAGAGATCGACGTCCCCGTCCAAGAGCGCATGATCATCGAGCTCTACTCGAGATAAAAAGCCCCCGAAAAGAGGGAGGGTACCCGATGCTTGAGATCGAGAAGCCGAAGATCGAATGCGTCGAGCTGGACGAGCGCGGCACTTACGGCCGCTTCGTCGTTGAGCCTCTCGAGCGGGGATATGGCACGACCCTGGGAAACTCCCTGAGGCGGGTCCTCCTGTCATCGCTCCCCGGCGCGGCCGTCACTTCGGTCAAGATCGAGGGCGTGTTGCATGAGTTCTCGACCATCCCCGGGGTCCTCGAGGATGTCACCGATATCATCCTTGCCTTGAAGCAACTTCGCTTGAAGATGCACACCGACGAGGCGCGGCTCCTGCGGCTCGAGGTGGAAGGGGAGGGCACGGTCACGGCCAGCCACATCCTGGCCCCGGCCGAGATCGATGTCCTCAACCCCGAGCTTCACCTGGCGACGCTGGATCGCGGCGGCCGATTGGTGGCCGAGATGACCGTCGAGCGCGGCCGCGGTTACGTGTCGGCCGACCGCAACAAGAAGCCCGACCAGCCCATCGGGGTCATCCCGATGGACTCCATCTTCACCCCCATCTACAAGGTCAACTACACCGTCGAGGCCACCCGCGTCGGTCAGATCACCAACTACGACAAGCTGACCTTGGAAGTTTGGACCGATGGCAGTGTGCGTCCGGACGAGGGGGTCAGCCTCGGCGCCCGGATCCTCTCCGAGCACCTGGGCCTCTTCGTCGGCCTGACCGAGGACCAGAGCCGCGGCGAGATCATGGTCGAGAAGGCCGAGGACGACCGGCAGAAGGTCCTCGACATGCTCATCGAGGAGCTCGACCTGTCGGTGCGCTCGTACAACTGCTTGAAGCGGGCCGGCATCAATACGGTCGGGGAACTGACCGGGAAGACCGAGAACGAAATGATTAAAGTACGTAACCTGGGCAAGAAGTCACTCGAGGAGGTCAAGCAAAAGCTGGCCAGCCTCGGACTGTCTCTGGCTCAGGCCGAGGAATAGGGGAGGGCTCGCAATGTCCAAACACGCCAAACTCGGGCGGATTTCGAGCCACCGCATGGCCATGTTCCGCAACATCGTCACGGCCCTTCTCGAACATGAGAAGATCGAGACCACCGAGGCCCGTGCGGGCGAGTTGAAGTCCTTCGCCGAGAAGATGATCACCCTCGCCAAGCGGGGGGACCTCCACGCCAAGCGTCAAGTCCTGGCCTTTGTCACCGACGAGGACGTGGCCAAGAAGCTCTTTGATACCATCGCCCCGCGCTATCAGGACCGCGCGGGAGGTTACACGCGCACCTACAAGCTCGACCAAAGGCGCGGCGACGCCGCCCCGATGGTCCGCATCGAGCTCGTTTAGGTGCGGCAGACGTAAGATGTCCTGCCGGGCGGGGGGATGACCCTTGGCCGCCCTGATCACAATCGAAGGCTTGGGACACCTGTACAACCAGGGGCAGCCGAACGAAGTGGCTGCCCTGGTCGACGTTAATCTGACCATTGAGGCGGGGCGGTTCGTGGCCGTGGTCGGACCCAATGGCTCGGGCAAGTCAACCCTGGCCAAGCACCTCGACGCCCTTCTCCTGCCAACGAGCGGTCGAGTCACCGTGGGTGGGATCGACACCCACGATCAGGACCGCCTATGGGAGATCCGCCGCCTCTGCGGGATGGTCTTCCAGAACCCGGATAACCAGATCGTCGCCACCACCGTCGAAGAGGACGTCGCCTTCGGCCCCGAGAACCTGGGGGTCCCGTCGGCCGAGATCGGCCGGCGGATCGACGAGGCCCTCCGCTGGGTGGGCATGCAGGATCTCCGGGACCGGGCGCCCCACCTCCTTTCGGGGGGGCAGAAGCAACGGGTGGCCATCGCCGGCGTCCTCGCCATGCGCCCGCGGTGCCTGGTCCTCGACGAAGCCACGGCGATGCTCGACCCGGCCGGCCGGGAAGAGGTCATGGCCGTGGTCAGACGGCTCAACCGGGAGGATGGCCTGACCGTCCTCCATATCACGCACTTCATGGATGAGGCGGCCGAGGCCGACCAAGTCGTGGTCATGGACCGGGGACGGATCCAGTTTTCCGGCCCGCCACACGAGGTCTTCAGCCGTGCCGGCGAGCTCCGAAAGATCGGTCTCGATGTCCCGGCCATGACCGAACTCGGGGAAAGGCTCCGCAAGGCCGGTTTCAACCTGCCCGCGGGGATCGTCTCGGTCGACGAAATGGTGGGACTCTTATGCCGGTGAAGCTGTCCGGGGTCTCCCACACCTACCTCGAGAAGACTCCTTTCGAGACCAAGGCCCTCATCGACGTCGACCTGGAAGTGGCCGACGGAGAGTTCCTGGGGATCATCGGACCGACCGGCTCCGGCAAGTCGACCCTGATTCAGATTATCGACGGCCTGATCAAGCCGACCTCCGGCCAAGTCGTCGTCGATGGCCTCGACCTTTTGATCAAGGCCAACCTCAGGGCCGTTCGCCGACGGGTCGGGCTGATCTTCCAATACCCCGAGCATCAGCTGTTCGAGGAGAGCGTCCTGGCCGACGTCTCCTTCGGGCCGAAGAACCTCGGGCTGTCCGAGGAGGAGGTGGCCGGCCGGGCCAGGGAGGCCCTGCGCCTCGTCGGCCTGGACCCTGAGAAGACGGGGCCTCGTTCGCCCTTCGCCCTGAGCGGCGGCCAGATGCGACGGGTGGCCATCGCCGGCGTCCTGGCCATGCGGCCGAGCCTGCTCATCCTGGATGAGCCGGCCGCCGGGTTGGACCCGCGGGGGCGCGGGGAGATCCTCGGTTACGTCCACAAGCTTCACGCCGAACGGGGGCAGACGGTCATCCTGGTGTCCCACCACATGGAGGATGTCGCCCGGCTGGCCGACCGGGTCGTGGTCATGAACCACGGCCGGGTGGTCATGGACGCCCCGACGGCCAAGGTCTTCGGGGCCGGAGACGAGCTGAGCCGCCTCGGCCTCAGGGTACCTCCGGTGGTCGAGCTGATGCAGAAGCTCAAGGAGCGCGGTTGGTCACTCGAGGTCGACGCGCTGACCGTCGAGGAAGCGGCCGCCAGGATCATCAAGGCGGCGCCCGCGGGCCCCTCCGGGGGGGTGCGGGGATGAACCGCCTGGCCATCGGTCAGTATCTCCCCGGCGACTCGCTGGTCCATCGCCTCGACCCACGAACCAAGATCGCCATCACCAGCGTCTACGTGATCGTCCTCTTCTTCATCAACAACCCCTGGGGTTACGCCCTGGCCGTGGCCTTCGCCCTGGCCGGCGTGCTCCTGTCGAGGGTGCCCCTGCGGTACCTCATCGACGGGATCCGGCCGATCCTCATCCTGATCCTCCTGACCCTCGTCCTGAACGTCTTCATGACCCCCGGACAGCCCATCTGGAAGTTCGGTCCGCTCACGGCGACCAGGGAAGGGCTGCAGTCCGGGGTAACCCTCGCCCTCCGGCTCATCCTCCTCATCGCCGTCACCTCCCTGCTGACCCTGACCACCTCCCCGGTGGCCCTGACGGACGGCCTGGAGCGGCTGATGAAACCCCTGGGGCGGCTCGGGTTGCCGGCCCATGAACTGGCCATGATGATGACCATCGCCCTGCGCTTCATCCCGACCCTCTTGGAAGAGGCGGAAAAGATTATGAAGGCCCAGATGGCCAGGGGCGCCGATTTCGAAAGCGGCAACCTGGTGAAACGGGCCAGGGCCCTCATTCCGCTGCTGGTGCCCCTGTTCATCAGCTCCTTCCGGCGGGCCGACGAACTGGCCATGGCCATGGAAGCCCGCGGCTATCACGGCGGGGCCGGGCGGACCCGCTACCGGCAGCTTCGGGCGAGGCCGGCCGACTACCTCGCCGGGGCGGTCACCCTGCTCTTCGCGGGTGGGTTGATCTACCTGAGATTCCGGGGGTGAGTGCGGTGGCCGGTACCCGTAAGGTCCAACCGGACGAAGACCGGACCGTCCGGCTGATGGTGGCCTACGACGGTACCCGCTATCACGGCTTTCAACGGCAGCGGAGCGGCCTTACCACCATCCAGAGCGAGCTGGAACGGGCGATCGCCGAGGTCACCGGGGAGAAGACGGCGGTGGCCGGGGCCGGTCGGACCGATGCCGGCGTTCATGCCCTCGGCCAAGTGGTCAGCTTCCGGACGCGGTCCCGGATCCCCGACGACCGGTGGCCAGCAGCCCTGGGGGCCCACCTGCCGGCCGACATCACCGTGGTCTCGTCGGAGGAGGCTCCCTCCACCTTCCACGCCCGCTTTTCGGCCAGGAGCAAGACCTATCGGTACATGGTCCTGGCCGGGTCGACCGACTCGCCGATGCTGGCGCCGTTCTGCGCCCGCGTCCGCGACCGGCTGGATGTGCCGGCCATCGCCCGCGGGGCCGAGACCCTGGTCGGGAGGCACGACTTCACGTCCTTCTGGGCGGCCGGCAGCCCGCGGTCGAGTCCCGTCCGGACGGTGCTGCGCCTGACGGTGGAAGCCGTCGTGCCCCGCCTCTTCCTCCCGCCAAGCGCCGCTGAAACTGGTTCCGAGCTGGTCATTTTCACGGTCGAGGCGGACGGGTTCCTCTACAAGATGGTCCGCAACTTCATCGGTACCCTGCTCGAGGTGGGGGCCGGGCGACTCGGCCCGGAGGACGTCGGCCGGATCCTCGAGGCCAGGGATCGGTCGATGGCCGCGCCCACCGCTCCTCCACAGGGTCTATGCCTCGTAGAGGTGCGCTATTCTTGACACTCCGGGAGCCCTAGTATACAATTATCCTGTTTGAAGGAGGGTATAGCATGGACACTACCACCTACATGGCCAAGCCAAAGGACGTCGAGCGCAAGTGGCTCATCATCGACGCCGAGGGCAAGACTCTGGGCCGGCTGGCCAGCGAGGCGGCGCGCCTTCTGCGTGGCAAGCACAAGCCGATCTTTACGCCCTTCATTGACACGGGCGATCACGTCATCATCGTCAACGCGGGCAAGGCCGTTCTCACCGGGAAGAAGCTCAAGACCAAGCTTTACTCGCGGTACACCGGGTACCCCGGCGGCCTTCGCCAGATGACCTACGAGAAGTTCATGGCCACGAGGCCCGACCGGGCCGTGGAGAAGGCCATCAAAGGCATGCTTCCGCACAATCGCCTCGGCCGGGCAATGGCCAAGAAACTCAAAGTTTATGCCGGGCCGAGCCATCCGCATGCCGCTCAGAAGCCCGAGAAGTACGAGCTGTAGGAGGTTTTATGATGGCTGAGGCCATGATGCAAGGCACGGGACGCCGCAAGAACGCCATCGCCCGGGTCCGTCTGACCCCCGGCGAGGGCTTGGTGACCATCAACAAGAAGCCCCTTGAAGTCTACTTCCCGATCAGGGTCATCCAGGCGGCGGTGGTCCAGCCCCTGGAGTTGACCGGCTCCAAGGACAAGGTCGACCTCAACATCACGGTCGTTGGCGGCGGCACCACCGGGCAGGCCGGCGCGGTCAAGCACGGCATCGCCCGCGCCCTGGCCAGGTTCGACCCGACCTTCCGGGCCCCCTTGAAGAAGGCCGGCTTCCTCACCCGCGACCCGCGGATGAAGGAACGCCGCAAGTACGGCTTGAAGAAGGCCCGCAAGGCGCCCCAGTTCTCGAAGCGTTAACGACCCTCCCCCGCCAAGGGATGCCCCAAGACAATCGGAATGGAAAAGCCGGCGCCTCTGTGCGCCGGCTTTCTTGCGTCTCACTCTGGGTCACGGCGAGTTCGCAAGGCCAAGGCATACCCCCTCCTCCCCCCTAATATCCCTTGGTAACGGGGGGCGATCGGAGTGCTCTTTCTCAAGGCCCGGGTCCTGCGTCTGGCATCGGTGGTCCTGATCGTCGCCGTACCGGTGGCCGC
>DASXUT010000130.1 GCA_036504675.1 Bacillota bacterium
GCCTCCTCTTCCAGGTCGGCGCGACCGTGGCCATGGGCGTCCTGGTCGACACCTTCCTCATCCGGGCCGTCCTCATCCCGGCCTTGGCCTCCTCCCTCGGCCGCTGGAACTGGTGGCCGGGCGGTCGGGAGCGGCCGGCCGCCAGGCCCGACCGATGAAGGAACCGCCAGGCCCGACCGATGAACGCCGGGCAATAACAAGGGACAGCCCACGCCGGGGCTGTCCCTTCTTCTTCGCGTCTCCGCGGGTTCCGGCGGCCTCAGCCGGCCGACTTGCCGACCGCCTTGGCGGCGGCCTCGGACGGCGCCTGACCGCCCTTGCGGATGAGCTTGAACCTGGCGGCCATGTCCTCTTCGGTTTCGCACTTGAGGAGTCTCGGGTCGATATCGAGGACCGAGTCCAGGACGGCCCGGACGATGCCCTGTGAGTCGACCCGCTTCTTGCCGACCTTGGTCGCCAGGGAGACCTTCTTCAGCCATTCCGCCTGGTCGGCGTAGAGGGTGATCACCGAGACCACCTTGGCCCTGGCCCTCTGGAAGGGCCCCTGGGCCGGCGGGGCTTCGGCGGCCGGCACCTTGGCGGCCTCTTTGTTGGCCGTGGAGATGAAGGCGATGACCGGCTTCGACACTTCGGCCTTGCCGGCGTCGGCCGCCCCGGACTCGCTCCCAGCCGCCGATCCGGCCGCGCCCTGGGCGGCACCCGCGGCTTGGGCCGCCGGCCCCTGGGGTTGCTTCCTGGCGGCCTCACGGGAAGACTGCCACCCGTCTCTGGCCAGCTGCAGGATTTGCGGCTCCATCCGCGCCTTGGGGTTACCCACCACTTGGCTGTACCAGAGGACGGCCTTGGGCATATTCCCCGTCCGCCGGTGGAGTTCGCCGATGAGGTAGGTGATGGCCACCTCACTCATCTTGCCGATCGGCATAGGCTCGGTGTTGTAGGCCTTCTCGTAGTTCTCGAGGGACTTGGCCAAGCACTCGGCTTCCCTGGGGTCGCCGGTCGACCGATAGAGCCAGGCCAATCTCAGATACAGGCTGGCGAAGGCGCTGGCCCTGGCCCCTTTCATCTCGGTACACTTGATGGCCTGCAGGAAAGCGGTGATCCCTTTCTGAACGTCGCGCTCCCCGGAGAAGTCGATCCCGAGGTAACCTTGCTCGGCCAGACCTCTTTCCAACCGCTCCTGGTCGGGCGGACTGATCTCGGCGAAGTTGCTCTCGGAGGCGGCGTAGCCACAGTGCGGACAGACCCAGACGCTATAGATGTTGGGGTTGACGTTCTGGTAGGTGACGGAGAAATCGGTGTCCCGGCGACTGACGGCACACATGGACCGGCGGACCTTGCGGACGCTGAACTTCTTCTGGCAGACCGGACAGGTCTCTTCCTGATCGTAAAACAGTTTACTGTCGGCCAATAGGTTCTACCCTCCCAATGGATCAACCAAATGACCTGCTCCACCCGTTATTATCGGAGCCCGCCCGGCCCGCCATCAGTCGCCTATACTCGCCTCTAGCTGGCCGTTCCCATCTCCTGGAAGGGTGTTCAAAACTTGGACATCAAAAAACGTCCGAAACCCGGACATGTAGAGGCGGTGCAGGTGAGTCGTCGGAAGCTCCCGCCCGTGGCCCGGGCCACTGATGGCCCTAGGGGCCGGCGGTCTCGGCCCTCGGTCCGATTCCCGACGGAGAGCTGGACTCAGCCAGGGAGCCCGACGCCGCCCCCGGGGCCTCGACCATCGCCCCGCCCCCTGACCAGATCATACCCCCGCGGCGCGGGGCGACCCATGGCCGTGGTCGCCGGACGATGTGTTCCTCGTCACACGAAAAGCCCGCCGTCGCCGGCGGGCTCCTGTTCTTCTGTCAGCGGTCAAGATGCTTCCTAGACTACCCGGCAGGCCACCCTATGCCCGCCGCCCCTGTCGGTCAGCTCGGGCTCCTGCTCCGAACAGATCTTCTGGGCCAGGCGGCAACGGGTCCGGAAGTGGCAGCCGCTCGGCGGGTTGATCGGGCTCGGCACGTCGCCCTCGAGGATGATCCGCCGGCGTTCCTCCTCCACCGCCGGGTCGGGGATGGGGATGGCCGAGAGAAGGGCCGTCGTGTAGGGATGGGTCGGGTGGGCGTAGAGCTCGTACCCGTCGGCGATCTCGACGATCTTCCCGAGGTACATCACGGCCACCCGGTTCGAGATGTGCTTGACCATCGCCAGGTCATGGGCGATGAACAGGTAGGTCAACCCCATCTTCTCCTGGAGGTCCTGGAGCATGTTGACCACCTGGGCCTGGATCGAGACGTCCAGGGCCGAGATGGGTTCGTCGCAGATGATGAAGCTGGGCTCGGCGGCCAGCGAGCGGGCCAGCCCGATGCGCTGCCGCTGCCCGCCCGAGAACTCGTGGGGGAACCGGCTGGCGTGCTCGCGGCTCAGCCCGACGGTCTCCAGGTGCTTGTAGATCAGGTCCTTGCGGGCGTTGCCCTTGGCCAGCCCGAAGATGTCAATGGGCTCGCCGACGATGTCGCCGACGGTCATCCGCGGGTTGAGCGAGGCGTAGGGGTCCTGGAAGATCATCTGGATCTTCCGGCGGGTCTTCTGCATCTGGCTGAGGCTGAGTTCGAAGAGGGAGACACCATCGAAGACGACCTTGCCCGAGGTCGGCTCGTAGAGGCGAGCCACCGTCCGGCCGACGGTGGTCTTCCCCGACCCGCTCTCGCCGACCAGCCCAAGGGTCTCGCCGCGGGCGATTTCGAAGCTGATGTCGTCGACCGCCTGGACCCATTCGCGTCGGCCCCCGAAGGACAAGCCGGCCGCCACC
>DASXUT010000131.1 GCA_036504675.1 Bacillota bacterium
CCCCCCCCCCCCACGCCACCATCAAGCCCTTACTCGTTCTCGCCCGGGACGTGGATCTCGCCGGACTTGATCTTGGCCGCCGCCTTGTCCACGGCATCAAGAATGGCCTGTGACAGCTTGGCCTTGACCGCCGGGTTCCAGACGATCGCAGCCGCGCCGTCCTTGAGCCCAACCTCCTGGGACTTGCCGTTGAACGTGCCGCCCTTTACCGCCTTGGCCGCGCCTACGTAGGCCAGGCTCATGTCGGTCACGTTCGAAGCGATCACGTTGTTGGGGCCCAGCGAGGTCTGGTCCACGGACATCCCGAAGGTCCAGACCTTCTTCTCCACGCACGCCTGCAGGGCGCCCAGGCCGACCGAGTTGCCGTTGTGCATGATGACGTCGGCCCCCTGCGCTATTTCAGCTAGGGCCGCTTCCTTGCCGGCGGCCACATCATCGTAGTTGCCGATATAAGCTGACTTGAACTTGATATTCGGGTTGACCGACTGGGCCCCGAGCTTGAAGCCACGTTCGGTCTTGGAAATGGCCGGCGTATTGACCCCGCCGACAAACCCGATCGTCCCCGACTTCGAGAGCATCGCGGCGATGATGCCGAACAGGTAGTGCACGTCCTCCGACTTGATGACGATGGGAGCCAGATTGGCGGCTGTCTTGTTCCCGCCAATGGTCATGAAAACGGTCTTCGGGTACTCCGCCGCTACCTGGGCAGCCGCGTCCTGGTACTGGGAACCGTGACCGACGACGAGCTTGTAGCCGTCCTTTCCATACTGCCGGAAGGCGCTGATCATGTCGCTGGGGTTGGCCGCCACAGCGTAGCTGGTCTCCGCCCCGAGCTGGTCCTTGATGGCCATCAGTCCGGCATAACCGGAGGCATTCCAGCCCTGGTCATTGATGCTGCCCGGAACCAGGAGGCCGACTTTGAACGTTGGCGATGCCTTCTGACCGCTCGAGCAACCGCCAACAGCGAGAATCAAGAGGGTTACCATAACTACCGCAACGACTTTCTTCAACTTGGCTTCCTCCTCCAAAGTCATGACTTTGTCATCGCCTGATCAGTCATGGAGCGTTGAGAAACTGGTCTTGACTTCGGCAACCGCGCCGGCCACCTCGGCCGACTTCGTCGTTCCTCCCTGTTCCCATCTCCTTTCCGGGTCCGCATCCAACCCTCCAACATTTGGCCGCCCTGGGTCACCTACGACTTCCGGTACGGGATCCCAAGGGCCGCCGGGCTCCCAGAACGTTTCTTGCTTACGACGATGACGCTCAGGATGGTCAGGACATAGGGCAGCATCAGAACCAGGTTGGTGGGGATGTTGTTGCCCAGGATCTGAATGCGCACCTGAAGGGCGCTGGCCCCGCCGAAGATCAGGGAGCCGGCCAGGATTCCCAAGGGGTTCCAGCGTCCGAGGATGACCACGGCCAAGGCGATAAAGCCGCGTCCGGAGGTCATCCCCTCCACAAAGGTGTTGACGTAGCCGATGGACAGGAACGCCCCAGCCAGCCCGGCCATGACACCGCCGAAGAGAGTCGACACCCAGCGGACTCTCAGCACGTTGATCCCCAACGTGTCGGCCGCCCTCGGGTGTTCTCCGGTGGCGATGATCACGTTGCCGAGCGAGGTCCGAGCGAGCAACACCCACAGGGCCACGCAGGTCAGAAGGGACATGTAGACCAAGACGTTCTGATGGAAGAGCATCGGCCCAAGGACCGGGATCCGCGACAGACCCGGTATGGGCACGCTCGGGAACGGCGAGACCAGCTGTGCGTTGCTTGTGGTGACGAAAAGGCTGCGGTATAAGAACCCGGTCAGGCCAAGGCCCAAGAGGTTTATGGCCGTCCCGACAACGACCTGGTCGGCTCGAAGAGTGATTGCCGCCAGGGCGAAGATGGCCGCCACGAGGAGCCCGGCCGAGGCCCCGGAGATGAGTCCCACAAGCAGGGAGCCGGTGGCATAGGTCGTGGCGAAGGCGACAAACGCGCCGACCAACATCTCGCCCTCGATGCCGACGTTGATGATCCCGGATTTCTCGGCGACGTTCTCCCCGAGGGCGGTCAACAGGATCGGCGTGGCCAGTCGCATCGACGACTGGGCCCAAATACCCAGAGCAATAAGCAACGCCGACATCAGACCACCCCCCGTCGGCTCCGAAGGAACCTGAGGCCGAGGCCGTTCCCCTGAAACTGAACGGCACAAGCCACGAACAACACGATCAGGGATTGGAAGACACTTACGAAAACGGACGAGACGCCGGCGGTCTGTTGCATCATCATCGAACCGGAGCTGAGTGCGCCAAACAGGATTGACGTGAAGATGACCCCAACCGGGCTGTTGGCAGCCATGAGAGCCACGGCGATGGCCGTGTAACCATATCCCGGCGAGAACCCCTCGAACAGGCGGTAGGCTACGCCGGACATCTCGACGCCGCCGCCGAGCCCAGCCAAACCACCGCTGATGCACATGACCAGGAAGACCGTGCGCGGAACGCGGATGCCGTATGCCCTGGCGGCGGTCGGGTTAAGGCCGACCGCCCGGACCTCAAAGCCAAAATAGCTCCGGGACAGGACGACGCCAAGGAGAAGGGCCAGGATCACCCCGATGACGTAGCCGAGATGGAGCCACTGCCCGGGAATAACCATTGGCAGCCTGGCGGACTCGGCGATGGCCGCCGTCTGGGGGATGCCGCCGCTCACGTCCTTCAACGGGCCGTGGACCACATAACCAAGGAGGTTCAACCCGATGTAGTTGAGCATGATCGTCGTGATGACCTCGGAAATCCCCCGTGACACCTTGAGGTAGGCGGGAAGAAGACCGAAGAGCGCTCCACCGGCCGCGGCGACGATGAGGAGCAGGGGCAGAGCCACCACTTTGGGGAGGTTCCCAACCAAGGGCCCGAGCCAGGCGACCATCATCCCGCCGGCCAGGAACTGGCCCTCGGCTCCAATGTTGAAGACGTTGGCCTTGAAGGCAAAGGCCACGGCCATGCCGGTGAATAGAAGCGGGCTGGCCTTCACCAGCGTGTCGGTGAAGGAGCCGAGGCTGCCGAAGGATGCCTGGAACAAGGCCCCATAGGCGGCGCCGGCGCTATAGCCACCCAGTCCCATCAGGACGGCCCCCAGGAGTAGGGCAAAGACCAGCGCGAGTAGCGGCATGACCACTGGTTTGGCCAACTGTCTCAGGCGGTCATTGAACGGCAGTCTGATCACCCCCGGTCAGCGCGGTGGGTCTGGTGGCCGACGGGGACCCGGCCATGAGCAGGCCGAGTTCCTCGGTGGACGCATCGGGCGAGGTGATGCCGACAATCCGTCCTCTATACATCACCGCGATCCGATCGCTGAGGGCCCTGATCTCGTCGAGATCTGAGGAGATCAAAACCACCGCCTTCATTCGCTTACGCTCCTCAAGGAGGCGGCCGTGGACGAACTCCGTCGCCCCGATGTCCAGCCCGCGCGTGGGCTGCGAGGCGATCAGGATGTCGGTCTCCCGCCCGAGTTCTCGGGCCAGGATGACTTTCTGCTGATTGCCTCCGGACAGATGCTCCACCCTGGCGCTTTCGTCCGTTGCCCGGATGTCGAATTCCTTCATCATTGCCCGGGCATGTTCCCTGACCGGCTGCTCATCAAGGAGGAACCCTCGACTGTATGACGCGGCCCGCTGACTTCCCAGGAGAATGTTGTCGGCCACGGAAAACGGCATGATCAGGCCCTTCGCCTGACGGTCTTCGGGTATGTAACCAAGCCCTTTCGACAGTCGCGTGTCGACCGGCCATCGGTCGGCCCTTTGGCCGAAGAACTCAATCGTCCCGCCGGCCAGGGGTCGGAGGCCGACAAGAGCCTCGCCCAGTTCCATCTGCCCGTTGCCATCGACGCCGGCGATGCCGAAGATCTCGCCCCGGTGGACCTCGAAGTCGACTCCGTTCACGGCCATGAGCCCCTTATCCCCGACCGCGCTCACTCCGTTGACCCTCAGGGCGACCTCGCCCGGCTGCGTCTGCTCCTCGCGACGAACTCGGGCCAAATCCCGCCCGACCATCATCTTGGCCAAGGTGCTCCGAGTGGCCTCATGGCCGGCGAGGGTGCCGACGACACGGCCCTGGCGCATGACCGTGATTCGATCGGCGTTGGCCAGCACCTCTTCGAGCTTGTGAGTGATGACGACGACCGAGTGACCCTTCTGGGCGAAAGCCCGCAGCGACGCAAAAAGGCTCAGCGACTGACTCTCCGTGAGGACAGCCGTGGGCTCGTCAAGGATGATCACCCGGGCCTTGCGGTAGAGAACTTTAAGGATCTCGACCCTTTGCTGGACGCCCACCGGCAACTGCCAGACGTAGTCGCTCGGGTTAACCTCCAGGCCAAACTCCCCGGCCAAGGCTGAGACTAACTGGTTCAGCGCCTTCCTCCTCTGGAACAGCCCAAGCCCACGGCAGCCGAGGGCTACGTTCTGAGCCACCGTCAGCACGGGCACGAGCATGAAGTGCTGATGGACCATGCCGATTCCGAGGTCTATTGCATCGCGTGGCGAGCCGAGGTTCACTTCGCGCTCGTCCATGATGATCCGTCCCTCGTCCGGCTGGTACAACCCATAGAGAACCGACATCAGGGTCGATTTTCCGGCGCCGTTCTCTCCGAGCAGAGCATGGATCTCGCCCTTCTCCAGAGAAAAATCAACGTGGTCGTTGGCCAGCACGCCGGGGAAGCGCTTTGTGATCCCGCGCAATTCGAGCAAGGGTTGACCCAAGCGAACCCTCTCCTCCGGTGCGTTGTCTTGAAGCGCTGTGAACGCGTGCACTGTCAATCGTCGGGGTCCTGCGGCCCCCGGCCCGGACGCGGGCCGGGGGCTTCGCTCAATATCTCAGTTGTCGATGACCTTGCGGACGGCCTTGGCGATGTCGGCCGGGCCAGGGGTGACGTAGTCCTCGATGACCGGGGCGAAACCGACCGGGACGTCGAGGGAGTTGACTCGCTCGACCGGGGCCTTGAGGTCCTTGAAGGCCTCTTCCATGATCACCGCCGAGATCTCGGAGTTGATGCTGCCGGTCTTCGGGGCCTCGTTGACCAGGACGATGCGGCCGGTCTTCTTCAGCGACGCGAGGACGGTCGCTTGGTCGAAGGGGATGAGGGTCCGCAGGTCGATGACCTCGCAGGAGATCTCCTCTTCGGCGGCCAGCTTCTCGGCCGCGGCCAGGGCGTAGTGGACCTGCTTCAGGCTGGCCACGACGGTCACGTCGGTGCCCGGACGCTTGACCTCGGCGACGCCGATGGGCAGGGTGTACGACTCCTCGGGGACCTCACCGGTCGTCCCATAGAGCATCTTGTGCTCGAGGAAGATGACCGGGTTGTCGTCGCGGATGGCGGCGATCAGGAGGCCCTTGGCGTCGTAAGGGGTCGACGGGCCGACCACGGTCAGCCCGGGGATGTTCTGGAACCAGGCCTCGGGGTTCTGTGAATGGTGATAGGCGGCCCGGAAGCCGGCGCCGGAAGCGGTCCGGACGACGATCGCCGCCGAGGCCTTGCCTTCGAACATGTAATGGGCCTTGGCGCTGTTGTTGACCAGCTGGTCGTAGCACTCGGTGATGAAGTCCGAGAACATGATCTCGACAATCGGCCGCAGCCCGACAAAGGCGGCGCCGTTGGCCACGCCGAGGATGGCCGCCTCGGAGAGCGGCGTGTCCCGGACCCGGTCCGGGCCGAACTTGGCCAAAAGGCCCATGGTGGCGCCGAAATCGCCGCCCATCCGGGCGACGTCCTCGCCGAGGAGGATGACCCGGCTGTCATTGGCCATCTCCTGGTGAAGGGCCTCGTTGATGGCGGTGACGAAGTTGATCGTTCTCACTTGCCGGCCACCTCTCTTCCCACGTAGACGAAGCGCAGGGCATCCTCGATGGTCGGCGTCGGGCTGTCGATGGCGAACTTGAGGGCGTCCTGGATCTCCCGCTCGACGTCGTCCGCGATCGCCTTGAGGGCGGCCTCATCGGTCAACTTCTTCCCAAGGAGCTGGGTCCGCAGATGCTTGATGGGGCACTTTTCTTTCCAGGCCGCGAGTTCTTCGGCCGGGCGGTAGGAGGCCGGGTCGCCGGAGAAGTGGCCCTGCCAACGGTAGGTCTTCAGTTCGACGATGGTCGCGCCATCGCCGCGGCGGGCGCGGTCGGCCGCTTCCTTGACCGCGGCGGCCACGGCTTCGACGTCGTTGCCGTCGACGGTCACCCCGGGGATGTTGTAGGCGCAGCCCATCTTGGCCAGGTCGGCCAGGGGGTGGGCGTCGGTCGCCCGGGTCGAGATGGCGTAGCCGTTGTTGACCAGGACGTAGACGATCGGGAGCTTCCAGATGCCGGCCAGGTTGAGGCTTTCGTGGAACTCGCCGCGGCCGACCGTGCCGTCACCGAGGAAGTCGAAGGTGATCGACTTGGTCTTCTTGACCTGGGCCGAGACGGCCAGCCCACAGGCGGTGGCCATGGTCGAACCCTGGATGGCGTTGTTGCCGATGTTGCCTCGCTTCAGGTCGGCCACGTGCATGCTGCCGCCGCGGCCGCCGTTGGTGCCGGTCTTCTTGCCGAAGATCTCGGCCATCACTTCCCGGGTCGGGGTACCGACCATCAGGCAGACGCCGTGACCGCGGTGGTCGGGGAGAACGTAGTCGCCGGGCTCGAAGGCCGACATCGCGCCGACCTGGGAGGCCTCCTGCCCGATGCCGAGGTGAAGGAAACCCGGAATGTAGCCCTTCTTGGCGTACTCTTCCATGGTCTCCTCGAAGCGCCGGACGAGGACCATCTTGCGGTAGTAATCGAGGAGCTTCTGTTTGTCCATCGCCACTGACCAGAACCTCGCTTTCGTCTTTCTGTTTTTGGGCTAGGGGTCTATGGGCTGAAGCTATTCAACCTGATTCAGTCGCCGGGCGGCCTGCCGGCCCAACTTGACCACGGCCGCTTCGCCGGCCAGCTTGGCCCCGTAGACTCGGGCCAGGGGGAGGGCCGCTTCGTGCTTCGTGGCGTAATCGACCCACTCATCGCCGGCCACCGCCCCGGCCGGTTCGGCCACCGAGGCTACCCCGCGGTACCCCTGATGCTCGGCCAGGGTGATCGGGATCATCTGGGTGGCCAGGAAGAAGTCGATGAGTTGCCCGAGGACGGCTTCCTGGCCGCCGTGGCGGGCGCCGCCGACGGCCACCGCCCCGCCGACCTTGCCCGCCATGACGCTGGTGATCGCCTCGTCGGCGAAGCGGGACAGGGCGTTGCACCGATCCATCAGGCACCGCAGGGTCCCGGGGAGACCGGCGTGGAAGACCGGGGCGACCAGGATGACCGCGTCGGCCTCGACCATCTTGGCCAATACCTCCGGGGCATCGTCCTTGTAAACGCAGGCCCGCCAGGGCTCGACGGGGGCGGCCGGCCCGTGGCACTTGTCGTGGCACGTTCCGCGGCAGGTGGCAATCCGCTTTCCCGCCAGGGTCACCAGCTCGACCTGGGCGCCGGCCGCGGCCGCCCCGTCGAGGGCCGCCTGGGCCAACATCTCGCTGTTGCCGCCGTGCCTGATGCTGCCGGCGATGGCCAGGAGCTTCACCCCGGCCGCGGCCACCGCCGGATTGACGAGCGTTCGGCCCGCGCCGGTCCCGGCCGCAGGCGTGGCGGTCATTTCAGGAAGGTCTCCTTGAGGACGTCGTAGTCCAGGTGGCCGGCGGCGAACGAGCTGCCGGTGGCCAGGTTGTGGAGGTGCACCCGCGCCGGGGCGTGGATGTTGTGCTGGATCTGGTAGAAGTCGCGGTTGTTCTCGACGAAGATGTCGGCGAAAGGCTTACCGTGGAGGCTGGCGGCCTCGCTGACAATCTTGTTGATCACTCGCGCGCAGGCCTCGTCGGTGGTCCGCACCCAGAAGTCGGACACGCCGCCGTAGAGGAGGGCGTCGTTGATCCGCCCCATCGTCTTGAGCTTGTCGTCGGCGACGGGGGCGATCGGCGCGGTGCCCCAGGCCCAGAGGATCGACTCGATGGGGAAGTCCTCTTCCTGAAGACGGTGGATGGTCTGCTCGACCGAACGGGCCGAGACCTGGACCGATGTCGTGATCGAGGTGTTCGAGGCGACCGGCAGGTAGACCTTATCGGGGGCCACGCCGCAGGCCTTGGCCACGGCGATGGCCATGTCGTCGGTGGGCAGGGAGTCCATCTGCAGGCAGAGGACGACCTCGTCGTGGTGGTCGCGGTAGCTGATGCGGTGGACGTAGGTGTCGGACGGGATCTTGCCCTGGGCCCGGGCCGGGCCGGAGCCGATCACCGAGAAGGCCCCCCCGCTGAGCTGCCACCCGGCGATCTGGCAGCCGAAGGTGGCGATGAGCGGCTGGTCGATCCGAACGTCGATCGACGGCAGGTAGATGTCGCCCAGCATGAACTGGCCGAGCGAGGCCGCGCCGAGGGCGCCCATGGTCATCTCGCTGAAGAGACGGCCGGCCTCCCAGCCGCCGTTCCGCTCGACGCCCATGTCGATGACGGTCGCCCCGCAGGGCAGCTTGGAGATGGCGGCATCGAGCCTGTCCGCCTCATCGATGGCCCGTTTGATGAGTTTGACTGTTTCCTTGTTGACGCTGACCAACTCAAGACCCCCTGACTTCGGGCGACCGGCCCGACGCGCCGGCGATCCGACGCATCTCCGCCGCCCGATATGAACTGCGCACCAAAGGCCCGGAGGAGACCTCGGCGAACCCCAGGGCCATGGCCTTCTTCTCGAACTCGGCGAACTCGGCCGGCGGCACCATTCGGGTCACCGGCAACTGGTGGGGCGACGGCCTCAGGTACTGGCCCAGGGTGAGGAGGCGACAGCCGGCCTGAAGGAGGTCGACCATGACCTGCTCCACTTCCTCCGCCGTCTCGCCCAGGCCGAGCATCAGCCCGGACTTGACGGCCGGCGCGACCGAGGCGGCCGTGGCCAGCACCTCCAGGGACCGGCGGTAGACGGCCTGCGGTCTGACCTTGGAATACAGGCGCGGCACCGTCTCGACGTTGTGGTTGAAGACTTCCGGGGCCGCCGCCAGGACCTTGCCCAAAGCGGCGCGGTCGCCGAGGAAGTCGGGGACGAGGACCTCGACGGTCGTCCCGGGGGTGGCCTTGCGCACGGCGCTGATGCAGTCGGCAAAGATGCCGGCGCCGCCGTCGGGGAGGTCGTCGCGGGTGACCGAGGTGATGACCACGTGCTTCAGGCCCAGGCGCCTGGTGGCTTCAGCCACCCGGGCCGGCTCGTCGTGGTCGACCGGCAGGGCGGTGTCCCGCGGGGAGGCGTGCTTGACCCCGCAGAAGGCGCAGTGGCGGGTGCAGGTGTCGCCCATGATCAGGAAGGTCGCCGTCCGCTCGTTGTAGCACTCCCAGATGTTCGGGCAGGAGGCTTCCTCACAGACGGTGTGCAACCCGAGGTCGCGAAGGGTCCCGTCGACCATCGGGGCCGGCCCCTCGGCCGGGACCCGGACGACCAGCCAGTCGGGCCACTCCTGGGCGCTCACTTGTGGATGGCCTCCCCGCGGCAATCGAGGACGGCCTCCTTGACCGACTCAGTCAGGGTCGGGTGCGGGTGGATGACCTGAGCAAAGTCATCGATGGTGCTTCCGTGGTGGAGGGCCAGGGCGGCTTCGGCGATCAACTCCGAGGCGTGCGGCCCGATGATGTGGACCCCGAGGAGTTGACCGGAGCCGGACTCGGCGACGACCTTGACCAGACCTTCGGACTTGGCCATGGCCAGAGCCCGGCCGCTGTTGCTGAAGGGAAACCGACCGACGGCGACCTCGTAGCCCTCTTCCCGGGCGGCCGCTTCGGTCATTCCGACGGCCGAGACCTCCGGGTCGGTGTAGATGCAGCGGGGGATGATTCCTTGGCTGAAGCGGGACCGGCGGCCGAGGGCGTTCTCGACGGCGACGATCCCTTGCTCGAAAGCGACGTGGGCGAGGAGGATCCCGCCGGTGACGTCGCCGGCGGCGAAGATGCCGGGGACGCTCGTCCGCATGGTCGCATCGACGGGGATCTCGCCCCGGCGACCGGCCGCCAGGCCGGCGGCCTCGAGGTTCAGGCCGGCCGTGTTCGGACGCCGTCCGATGGCCGCCAGGACGCGGGCCACGTCGACGGTCTGCGGGCCGCTCGGCGTGGCCAGGCGGATCCGCAGGGCGGCGCCGCCGCCGGCCTCGACATCGGAGGCCGGGTCAAGCCGTTCGACCAGTTCCACCCGGGCGCCGGTGATGACCCTGACGCCCCGGGCTTCCATGTAGTACTGCAGGGCCTGGCCCATCTCGGCGTCTTCCGTCGGGATGAGACCGGGCAACATCTCGATGATCGTGACCTTGCTGCCGAGGGAGGCGTAGATGGTGGCGAACTCACAGCCGACCGCCCCGCCGCCGATCACCGCCAGGGTGGGCGGGACGTCGGTCGGGACGAGAGCCTCATCGCTGCCGATGACCCCGGGCAGTTCCAGGCCGGGGATGGGTGGCTGCCAGGCCGATGAGCCGGTGCAGATGACGGCCTGCTCGAAGGAGACCCGCTCCTCGTGACCGCCGCCTCCCGCCGTGGTGGCCGCGCCGCCCGACTGGACGGCGACCTCACGGGGCCCGACGAAGCGTGCCCGCCCGGGGATTATCTCGATGCCACGGCTCGGGAGGAGCACGCCGAGGGCGTCGCGGAGGGTCCGGGTGACTTCTTCCTTGCGCCGGACCATCACGCCGAGGTCGACCGAGGCGCCGGTCACCGTGATCCCATGCTGGGTGGCGGTGGCCCCGGCGATCGCCCGGTACAGCCCGGAGCTTTCAATCAGGCTCTTGGTCGGGACGCAGCCGCGGTTCAGGCAGGTCCCGCCGAGCTCGGCCACCTCGACCAGGAGCGGTTTGGCTCCCAGTTGGGCGGCGCGCAGGGCGGCCACATAACCGGCCGGCCCGCCGCCGACGATCAGAAGCTTGGTCTGTCTCATAACCCATTCCCCAGACCGAGCAGAGTGTACGGGGCTTCGAGGTAGCCGACGACGGTATTGAGGAAGCGGGCGGCCGTGGCCCCGTCGATGACCCGGTGGTCGTGGGTCAGGCTGAGGACCATTTCCTTGCCTGGGACGACCTGGCCGTTCTCGACGACCGGCCGGTCGGCGATCCGCCCGACGCCCAGGATGACGCTTTCGGGCTGGTTGATGATGGGGGTGAAGACGTCGATCCCGAACATGCCGAGGTTGGTCACCGTCAGGGTGTTGCCGACGACGTCGTCGGGCTCGAGGGCGCCGCGGCGGGCCATCTCGGCGAGGCCCTTGATCCGGGCCGACAGCTGGCTCAGGCCGAGGGTATCGGCCCGGTGGACGACCGGGACGATGAGGCCGTCACCGAGGTCGACGGCGATGCCGAGGTTGATCTCGGCGTGGGTGGTCACGTTCTGGCCGTCGAAGCTGACGTTGATCTCGGGGTGGCGGCGGAGCGACAGGGCCACGGCCCTGACGATGAGGTCGGTGTAGGTGAGCTTGACGCCGCCCTCGCGCGCCAGGCGGGGAACCAGGGACTCGCGGAGCCGGACCAGCTCGCCCACGTTGACGCTGCGGCTGATGGTGGTCTGGGCGGCGACGGTCATGCTCTCCATCATCCGGCGGGCGATGACCATCCGCATGTCGCTGGCCGGGACGGTTTGATCGGCGGAGGGCAGGTTGGTGGTGGCGGCGGCGCGCTCGACGTCCTCGGTGAGGATCCGGCCGTCGGGGCCGGTCCCCTGGATCAGGGACAGGTCGAGGCCCTTCTCTTCAGCCAGCTTCCTGGCGGCCGGCGAGGCCTTCACCGGGCCGGCGTTGGGCGTGGCGGCGGCGACGGCGGGAGCCGTGTTCATGGCTGACGGCCCGGTCTTCTTGGCGGCCAGGGCCTTCTCGACGTCCTCGCGGAGGATCCGTCCGGCCGGGCCGCTGCCGACGACGGTGGATAGGTCCAGACCGGCTTCCTCAGCCAGTTTGCGGGCGATGGGGGAGACCTTCAGGGAGTCGCCGGCCGGGGCCGGATAGACCGGCTGAGCCGCGGGCCCGGCGGGTGCCGCGGCAGTCTTGGCAGCGGCGATGGGAGCGGAGGCGCCGGCGACGATGTTCGAAACGGCCGGGGCGGTGGAGGCCGCCTTGAGGGCCTCGCTGATGTCCTCACCGGCCGAGCCGATGATGGCCAGCGGGGTTAGGACGGGCACGGTGGCCCCTTGAGCGACGAGGATCTTGCGAACGACGCCGTCAGCCGGGGCCTCGACGACGTTGGCGATCTTCTCGGTGGTCACCTGGACGATGGTCTGGCCCTTGGTGACCGAGTCGCCTTCAGCGACGAGCCACTTGACTACCTTGCCTTGGATCATGGTCAAGCCCAGTTTGGGCATTGCCACCTGAGTTGCCAATCAATCCACGTCCCTTCGGTTACTTTGGGGCAGAGAGCGCCATGGACGGCGCCGCACGTTCTCCGCCGTGCCGGCCCGCTCGGCCAGGTCGGCCGAGACCTGCTGGGCCCGGGCCAGGAAGGCCCGTTCATCGACGGTGACGGCCTGGCCGTCGTCGATGAGGACGCGGCCGTCCACGACGACCGTGGCGACGTTGTCCACGCCGCCTGAGTAGACGAGGGTTGAGACTGGGTGGTGCATGGGCACCGAACGCGGCGCCCGGGTGGGGTCGAAGATGAAGAGGTCGGCCCGTTTGCCGGGTTCCAACGAACCGATGCGGTCGGCCATCCCGAGCGACCGTGCCCCGTCAATGGTCGCCATCTCGAGGACCTTCTCGGCGGTGATGACCACCGGGTCCATGGTGACCACCTTGTGCATGAGGACGGTCATCTTGAGGGCCTCGATCATGTCCTGGGTGTTGTTGCTGGCCGCCCCGTCGGTGCCGAGGGAGCAGGTCAGACCCTCGCGGATCATGGCCGGCACCGGAGCGACTCCAGAGGCCAAGTACATGTTGCTGACCGGGTTGTGAGAGATCTTGACAGCGTAGCGGGCGGCCCGCGTGATCTCCTCCGGTGTGACGTGGACCATGTGGACCAGGAGGACATCCGGACCAAGTATGCGGGCTTTCTCCAGGGCCGCGAAGTCGCTGGTCACCCCGTGCTCCACGGCCGCGGCCTCGCGGTCCCAGGGGGTCTCCGAGGTATGGATGGTCAGACCGGTCTTGGTTTCAGTGGCCAGGGCCCGGGCGCCGCGGAGGGCTTCGGGGGTGTTACCCCAGACTGAGCCCGGGGCCAACCAGACGCGGAGCCGGTCGTTGTCGGCCCCGTGATAGGCGTCATATAGCCGGCAGAAATCGGCGAAGGCCCGCTCAGCCGTGGTGCGCATCGCGGGCGGGATGCCGAACTTCTCACCGGCCACGGTCATCCCGCGGGCCAGGATGGCCCGGATGCCGACCTCGCGGAACCCGCGGATGGTCTCATCGCCGAGCCCCGGCACGGGGTGGCAGTAGTTGTAGTCGAGGATCGTGGTCGTCCCGCTGTGCAGGGCATCCAGGCAGCCGAGGACGGCCGAGGTGTAGATCTCGGTCTCCCGGAAGCGGACGGCGCTCGGCAGGGTGGCCGTGACCAGCCACTCCGAGAGGGGCCGGTCGTCGCCCAGCCCTTTCAGCAAGGACTGAAAGAGGTGGGTGTGGGTGTTGACGAAACCGGGGAAGACGGCCGAGCCGGTGGCGTCGATGACCCGCCGGGCCTCGGCCCCGTCGAAGTCGGAAACCTTGCCGACGGCGGCGATCGAGTCACCGGTGATGGCCACAGCCCCGGGGAAGATGATCTCTCGTTTGGCGTTGAGGGTCACGACATGTGCGTTCTTGATTAGCAGGTCGTACATGAGACCACCTCCTCCCAAATCGCTTGTCAACGGCTCACTCGGCCGGCGGGCTGGGGGCCGGCTTGCCCCGGCAGGCCCCTGGCGAATCAGGCTTGGCGGCGCGAGCGAGGAAAGAATCGCGCTGGTTCATTTCAGGCACGATTCCCGAAGACATCGAGGTCCGTCCCGGTCATCCCGGAGGACGCGTCGGAGGCCAGGAACAAAGCGACATCGGCGATCTGCTCAGGCTTGAGGAGATCGTCGGGATTGACGCTCATCCGGCCGCGGACGGCCGGCGTGTCGGTGAGGCCGAGGTTGATCGCGTTCACTCGGACATTGTAGGGCTTCATCTCATCGGCCATGATCCGGGTGATCCCGAGCATCCCGGCCTTGGTGGCGGCGTAGGTGCCAAAGCCGGGGAAGGGAACCTTGGCCGCGGCCGAGGAGATGTTGACGATCCGGCCCTGGCGGCGGGCCATCATCTCCCGACCGCAGTACTTCATGAACAGGAAGGCCCCGGTCAGGTTGGTGGCGATGACTCGCTCCCAGTCCTTGAGCTCGGTGTCGACGACGGCGGCCGGGACGATCACCCCGGCGTTGTTGACCATCACGTCGAGCCGGCCGAACTCGGCCAGGGTCCGAGAGACGATGGCCTTGACCGCCGCCTCGTCGGCGACGTCGGCGGCGATGGCCAGCGCCCGGGCGCCCTTCTGACGGCACTCCTCGGCGACCTTATCGATGGCCGCTTGAGTCCTGGCCACGAGGACCACGGACGCGCCGGCTCCGGCGAACTTGATGGCGATGCTGCGGCCAACCCCTTGGCCCGCGCCGGTGACGATGGCTACCTGTCCGGTAAGTTTCACTCTCTTGTCTACCTCCCCGGTTGAACCGACGATGCAACGGCCGGGACACGGCTGGCGCAATCGCCGAATGATGCGACAATGGAATCGAGGGGACTGCCTCGTCTCAGAGTTGTGACCCATCAAGGTTGTGGCCCATCAAGCCCATTGGCTTCACGGGTGAAGGCACAACTCATTAACGCCTGTCGTCCAAGTGTTAGACGTCTGACGTATGACAGCATAACACATATTTCGCCTGGGGTGACCAGAATCCTGCGTGTTACGGAGGGTGTCTCGGTGCAAAAATTATCCCAGGTCATTCAGGCTGTGCCGGAACTGTAAAGAAACGCGGGAACTACGAGCGGTTCCTGCCAACGGCGCCACTAAAGAATGTAGCGACTTTGCTTACGAGCGCCGAGAGGCGCCCTTTTAGCCAACCTACCGAACTGCCCAAGACCATGCGGCGGGCCCTGCTCACCGGACCGGAACAGATCACCCTGGAGACTCTCCCGGTCCCCGAACCGGCCCCCGACCAGCTGCTTGCCGACCGACCCGGAACAATCACCCTTGAGGGAGGCCCTGGCCGAAGCCAGAGCGGCCGGGGCGAAGCTGGTCGGCGGGGCGCAACGTTGAGGCGTCGGGCCGACGAGGATCGCGCCGACAAGGAAATGACGGGGGAAGGACGCGCGTCGCCGCGGCCTTCCCCCGTCTTGGTCTCTGGTCTCCTGGCGGGATCCCTGGCTCAATAGGCGGGGCCTTCCCGGACGATCCGGACGGCGGCGTACTCCATCGCCCCACCGGCCGGCGCGCCGGGCTTGATGATCGTCACCGTGCACTTGCCGGTCGGCTTGAGCTTGAGGATCTCCTCGGCGATGCGCTCGGCCAACTTCTGGATGAGGTTGTAGCGTTCCTCGGTGACTATCCGCTTGGTGGTCTGGTAGGCCTCGACGTAGCCAAAGCCGCTCAGCTTGTCGGTGGCGATGTCCTGGCCCATCTCGTACTCCATCTCGAGGTCGACGGTGAACTTCTGGCCGAGGACGGCTTCCTCGGGAGCGCAACCGTGGTAACCCCAGAAGGTCATGCCCTTGCAGATCAGAGTGTCTTTCATCGTCATCATCCTTCCTTTCGCTGACTCCTATTGTTGGCGGTCACGGGCGGAAAGAAACGTACACGGTCGGGCAAAGCCCGGTCAGTCGATCAAGAGCCGGCGGTCATGAAACCCTCTCGACGGTCACGACCACCTTGGAGAACGGGTCATTGCAGGCCGTCATGGCCTTGCCGTTCTTCTCCCAAGGGAGCTTGCCGCCATGGGCCATGGTCATGATCGCCGGCGTTACGTTGTGGAGTAGTTCGAGGCACTTGATCGTCTGGTTCTTGATGGTCAGGCAGTGCTCGGCGTCGACGGTGAAGCTGTCTCCGACCTGGATTCCGGCCGAGCAAGGATGAGCCCTGTCGAGAGAAACCACGGTCACTTTGATCAGGTTGGCCATCTTGTCTTGTCCTCCTCCGTCGCTTGATGATGGGCGTACCACGGGGTTCGAGGTTCGGTCTCGGGTCGGGTCGCTTCGTCGACGTCCAACTATGATACGCTCCACCGGGGCCCTTTTCCTGCCGGCGGGTCCAAAGCAACCGGAGCGTTCCCTTGATTGGATACCCCCGAAGACGCGGCAATACCCGGCTTGGGGCCGGGTATTTCGGTCGAACGTTGAACCTTATTCCAGGGGGCGGCGCACACCAACCGGGCCTCAGGGACGCAGTTGGACGCCGGCAAAGTCCAACCGTGTGGTGTACGAGTCTGGTGGCG
>DASXUT010000132.1 GCA_036504675.1 Bacillota bacterium
CGGTGAGGGCAAGAAGTGGTATGAGAACATGGCCAACTACTCGCGGGAGCTGCTCGAGGACCCGCGGCGGCAGCGCTACATCAGGGAGTTCTTCGGCCGCGTCGAGCGGGACCACCCGCGCAACGAACGCCTGGCCCTGTCGGTCAAACGGTTGGCCCCCGGGCCCTACCGTTTCCTCCGCCGGATGATCGAACCCCGGCAGAAGTCCACTCACTTCGGTCAGGTCTTGCCGATCGAGGATGTGGAGACGGTCATCGACCTGGTCGGCTCGGTGACCCGGCTGACCTGCGTCTGCCGCAAGGTGACCACCGGCAAGGAACGGCGTTACTGCTTCGCCCTAGGGGCGGACATCGGCCACCTCCTCGACCCCTACCCGAGCTACAAGGCGGGCCTGGAAGTGCTCAGCCCGGGCGAGGCCAAAGACGCCGCCCGGCGCCTTGACCATGAGGGCGAGGTCCACACGGTGTGGACGATGCTGACCCCCTTCATCGGGGCCGTCTGCAACTGCGACGGGGATTGCCTGGCCGTTCGGGCCCAGCACTCGCTGGACCTGGCCACGGTGATGTTCAAGGCCGAGTATGTCGCCGCGGTGGACCGGGACCTCTGCCTGGACTGCGGGGAGTGCCGCCGGGTCTGCCCCTTCGGGGCCATCGGTCGCGACACCCGAGGCCCGGTGGTTAACAAGTCCGTCTGTTACGGGTGCGGCCTGTGCCGGGCCGCGTGCGAGGCGAGGGCCATCACCCTAGCTGGCCGGACTTCAGGGCTCGGATGAGGGTTCAGGAGGAATTGGCAGCTCTGCGAAGAAACCAGCGGCTCGGGTGATCATTGCGCCGAAGGGCGCCGAAGTGAGGTCCAAGTGATGTCGTCGAGAGAGTCCAACAGACCAGGTGATTTCCCCAGTCTCGGCCCGGTCCTGATCCTCGGGGCCGGCGACCTGGCCACCGGCGTCGCCTACCGGCTCTACCGAGCCGGCTTTCCCATCTTCATGACCGAGCTGCCCGAGCCCCTGGCGGTCCGCCGCACCGTGGCCTTTTCCGAGTGTGTCTTTCGAGGCAGTGTGGTCGTGGAAGGGGTCAAGGCGGTGAGGGTCGAGTCGGCCGAGGAGGCCCTCTGGACGACGCGGGCCCCGGGGATGAACGGGGTCATCCCGGTCATCGTCGACCCGGAAGGCGCGGCCCAGCAAGCCATCGGCGCGCCGGTCATGATCGACGCCAGGATGAGCAAGCGCAAGAACCTGGGCACGACCATAACCGACGCCCAGGTGGTCATCGGGCTGGGGCCGGGGTTCGAGGCCGGCGTCGATTGTCACGCCGTCGTGGAGACGGCCCGCGGGCACTACCTCGGCCAGGTCATCTATCACGGCTCGGCCCAGCGCTTTAACGGGCAGCCCGGCTCGGTCCGCGGCCACAGCCTCGAGCGCGTCTTGCGCGCCCCCCAGGACGGCATTTTTCGGACTTTCGTCGAACTGGGCAGCCGGGTCGAGGCCGATCAGGTGGTGGCCATGGTCGCCCCGCCTGAAGCGGCGATTGCGATGGTGGCCGGCGCCGCTCCGATTCCCATTCACGCGGCCATTTCTGGCATCGTCCGGGGACTCCTCCGCGAGGGGGCGCCGGTCAAGGAAGAGCAGAAGGTGGGGGACATCGACCCGCGCTTCGACCCCGAAGCCCTGAACTACATCTCCGACAAGGCCAGGGCGGTGGCGGGCGGGGCCCTCGAGGCCGTCACCTGCCTCTTGTGGGGCCGGCCGCCGGCCTAGGCTCGGCGGGCATTCGCCGATCGGGCGCGCATCATCCCATTCCCGATGATAAGGACGTGAGTCGGTCTTTGAAGATGAAGGAAGTTCGAATCGAGGACTCGGCCGGGCTGACCCTGGCCTACGACCTGACGGAGATCGTCCCGGGCCAGCGGAAAGGGGCGGTCCTGCGGCGCGGGCACATCATCCGGGAGAGCGACCTGGAGACCCTCCGCCGCATCGGCAAGTCGACGATCAAGGTCCTCGAACTCGAGGCAAATGAGGTCCATGAGGACGAGGCGGCGGTCAGGCTGGCGGCGATGATCGCCGGCCGGGGGCTGGAGGTCACGCGGCCCGGGGAGGCCTGGGCCGATGTGAAGGCGTCGATCGACGGCCTGTTGCGAGTGGCCTCGCCGGCGCTGCTGGCGATCAACTCCATCGGCGAGCTGCTGGTGGCCACGCTCCACAACGGGACGCCGGTCAAGCGCGGCACCTTGGTGGCCAAGGCCAAGGTCCTGGGCCTGATGGTCGGCCAAGAGAGGCTGAGCCAGGCCCATGGGGTTGCCACCTGGGGGCCGGTGCTGCAGGTGCTCCCGTTCAGGAAGGTCTCGGCCGGCCTGGTCGTCACCGGCCGCGAGATCTACGAAGGCCGGGTCAAGGAAGCCTTTGGACCGCTCCTCCGGGACCGCCTGGCCGAGTATGGGGGCGAGATCGCCCACTCGGTCGTGGTGCCGGACGAGGTCGAGCCGATCGTTGAGGCCATTCGCGGCCTGCTGGCCCGGGGGGTCGACCTGGTCATGGTGACCGGGGGGATGTCCCCCGATGACTGCACGCCGGAAGCCGTCCGGCGGAGCGGGGCCGAGATGGCCTTCTATGGAGCGCCGGTGTCGCCGGGGGCGATGACCCTGCTGGCCTACGTGGGCGCGGTGCCCATCGTCGGCGTGCCGGCCGGCCTCTTGGCCAAGCCGCGGGGATTTCTCGACACCTTGCTCCCCCGCCTCCTGGTGGGCGAACGGCTGGGTGTCCCCGAGGTGGCCCGTTTCGGCGAAGGCGGTCTGTGCCTGGCCTGCCCGACCTGTGTCTTCCCGGCATGTCCCTTTGGCAAAGGCGGTTGAGGCGGTGGAGTCCCTTCTTGGGGCGTTGCGGGTCCAGCCCGGACAGGTAGTCTCTTTCGTGGGGGCCGGCGGAAAGACGAGCCTCCTTTTTGCGCTTGCCCGGGAGGCGGCGGAGCAGTGGGGGTCGGCCCGGGTCGTCGTGACCACGACGACCAAGATCCTCGAGCCCTCGGCGGGGGACTTCCCTACGCCGGCGTCCGAAGTCCGCTTGGTCGACAGTCCCGCGGAGGCCGTCGAAGCGGCGGTTTGCGTCGGTAGGACCGGCCGGCTCCCGGTGCTGGCAACCGGCACCGTGCCGGCGCCGGGGGAGACTCGTCCCAAGCTCGCCGGGCTGCCCGCGGAGTGGGTCGACGAGATCCACCGGGCCCAGCCGGATTGGCTGATCCTGGTTGAGGCCGACGGGTCGGCCAAGAAGCCGCTGAAGGCACCGGCCGCCCACGAGCCGGTGATCCCGGCCTCTTCGGCGGTGGTCGTGGGCGTCGCCGGTCTGGACGCCCTGGGCCTGCCGATCGACGCCGAGCACGTCCATCGGCCGGAGGTCGTCGCCCGGGTCGCCGGGCGGGGAATCGGCCAAATGGTCGACGAAGCGACGATGGCCGCCGTCCTGATGGACCCGAACGGTTGCGGCAAGGGGCGCCCACCCGGCTCGCGACTCGTGCCGGTAGTCAACAAGGTCGATCCGACGGCCCCGCCGGGGGCCACGACCTCGCTCGAGGCGGCGTGCCGAGTGGCCGCGGAACTTCGGCGGCGGGGTGCTCCCGAGGTCCTGCTGACTTCCTGCCTCCACTGGCCGGTCGTCGTGGAAGCGCTCGGCCGGGGCGGGCCGGTCGGCGCGGTCGTGCCGCTCGGCTCGGTCGGCGCGGTCATCCTGGCCGCCGGGACGTCCAGCCGGATGGGCCGGACCAAGCAGCTCCTGTCGTGGCGTGGGGAAGCATTGGTGGCCGCGGTTGCCCGACAGGTCCTGGCCGCGCCGGTCGACCCGGTGGTCGTGGTCGTCGGACACGAGGCCGAGGCGGTCCACCGAGCCCTCGAGCCTTTGGCCGTCGAGGCCGGCGGGCGCCTGTGGTTCGTGGCCAGCCCCCAATATCGGGAAGGTGGCCAATCGGCGTCCCTGAAGGCGGGGATCGGCGCCCTGCCCGAGCAGACCGGGGCCGTCATCATCGCCCTCTGCGACCAGCCGCTCATCCGGGCCCGTGACCTCGAAGCCCTCGTCGAGCGCTCGTCGGGGCCAGGCAGCATCGCCGTCCCGGTGCACAACGGTCAGCGCGGCCACCCGGTCCTCTTCGGCCGCGACTTCTTCGCGGAACTGTTGGCCGTAAGTGGGGACGAGGGCGGCCGTGCGGTTTTGCGCCGGCACCCTGAGGCCGTCATCGAAGTGCCGGCGGGCCCGGAGGCCCTCCAGGACCTCGACACCTGGGAGGACTACCAGCGGCTGCTGGCAACCACCACCGAAAGGGGCGGGGGTTCCTGAGGCTTCGAACTGACGTCTCGGTGGTGACCAACGTCTCTTCTTCTGCCGCCGGCTTCGCGCCGACGGCCTTTTCGTCCCCACCAGCTTCAATCTGTCGGCCCCTCGAGCCCACCAGACCTG
>DASXUT010000133.1 GCA_036504675.1 Bacillota bacterium
GCAGTTGCATTTGACCTCGGATCTACGCTGCCGAAACTAGAGTACAAGTGCGACCAATAAACCGCTAACCGGGGCCTAGCGGAACGTGGACCGGGATACGGGGTATAGGCTAGGCCTTCCCTAACAGTGAAAACCGTGAGCCGAGAGTGACTCCACATCCCGCCGATTCAGCTAATCCTGATCCACATAGATCAATCTCTTCATTATCACCTTGGCGGGCAACAAAAACCCTGTTGTGACTCGTCGCGGCCATTCCTTCCTCGCCGGTAAGAAGCTGCTCATGAAGTTTCTCACCAGGTCGAGTGCCCGTATAGACAATCTCAATGTCACGGCCCGGTATGAACCCGGACAGCGTAACAAGCTGGCGGGCCAACTCATCAATCCTGACAGGTTGGCCCATATCCAAGATGAAAATGTCTCCGCCCTTCCCCATCCCACCCGCTTGGAGGACCAGCGACACGGCCTCGGGGATGGTCATGAAGTACCGGGTCATCTCGGGGTGGGTCACCGTCACCGGCCCCCCGCGGGCAATCTGAGCCTTGAAGATCGGCACGACACTCCCCGCGCTCCCGAGTACATTCCCGAACCTCACCGCCACAAACCGGCACGGGGTCGACCCGTTGTACCCCTGGATGATCATCTCGGCCAGCCGCTTGGTCGCCCCCATGACGCTCTTGGGGTTGACGGCCTTGTCGGTCGAGATCATCACGAACCGCTTGGTGCCGTACTGGGCGGCCATGTCGGCGACGTTCTTGGTCCCGTAGACGTTGGTCTTGACGGCCTCCTCGGGGTAGGCCTCCATCAGCGGCACGTGTTTGTGGGCGGCGGCGTGGAAGACGACCGAGGGCTTGAAGGTCTTGAAGACGTTCTCGATCTTCTCCCTATCCCTGATATCGGCGATGATGACCGTCCGGTTGAGGCTCTTTTCCCTGCTACCAAGCTCGATCTCAAGCTCGTAGACACCGTTCTCGTTGTGGTCCAGCATCAGCAGGCACTCTGGGCTGAGCTTGGCGATCTGCCGGCAGAGCTCGGACCCGATGGACCCGCCGGCGCCGGTCACCAGGACCCGTTCGCCGGTCAGGTAACCGGTGATCTCGGCGAAGACCACGCGGACGGGCTCGCGGCCGAGCAAATCCTCCAAAGAAACCTCGCGGATCTGGTTGACTGTCACCCGGCCGTTGATCAGTTCGTAAACGCCGGGGACGGTCTTTATCTTGACCCCCAGCGAGGCGCATTCCTGGACGACCCGGCGGATGGACCCGGGGCCGGCGGCCGGCATCGCCACCAGCACCTCGTTGCAGGCCAGCCGCTTGGCCACGGCCTTCAGGTCACCGGTCCTGCCGAGCACCCGTACCCCGTTGATCCGTAGTCCCACCTTCCGGCGGTCGTCATCGATGAAGCCGACCGGCTTGTACCCCAGCTCCGGATGCCGCTGCATCTCGCGCAGGGCCATCACGCCGGCCTGGCCGGCGCCAATGATCAAGACCCGCTTGGGGTCCTTGAGATCCTTCATCTCAGCCAGGACGCGCACTCGTCGTAGCATCCTGATAGACAGGCGACCACCGCCGAGAGAGAGGAAGTTGATGACCAGGACCATCAGGACGACGCTGCGCGGGAAGCCGTGGCCGACCGGCAGGTAGAGCAGACCGGTCAGGGCGAGGAAACTGGCCAAAGCCCCCTTGCCGGCGGCCAGGGCCTCGTCGACGCTGGCATACTCCCAGATGCTGTGGTAGAGCCCGAGAAGATAGAAGGCGACGAGGCTGATGACGGTGTATGGAATGGCCACCCCGAAGTAGCTCTGGAAGTAGCTCCAGGGCACCGCGTTATCGAAACGCAAGGCCAGCCCGATGACGACGGCCACGTTGATGGCCATCACATCGTAGGCCATCAGGATCAGCCGCTTGGCCATCTGTCCTAGCTGCCCCAGCGTCACCACGGGCGCCGCGGGCCTGCGAGCCGCCTCGTGCAATTCCTTCGCATCCGCTCTTGTTGCCGCCACCCGGTACCACCTGCTCCCCTTAGGGCCGGCCGCCGGGTCGCCGCGTCACGGGCCTGTCCGGCCCCGCGGCGCGGCGACCAAAAAACCGGCAGCCAGGCACAATCTTTGATGTGCCCTAGCTGTCGGTTTCACTACTGACTCCGCGCCGCCCAAGTGACCAAATGGAGGCAGCGTTTCCTCGTCCCAGCTATCCCCTGCCCCAACCCGGGTATGTTGTCTTGGGTCTATCTCTGTGATGTCCCACGAAACCGGGCTCGGTGGCCTCGCCCTGCGGATCTTGCTACTACTTCTTCCTCTTCTTCTCCCCGTCCTGTCCGTAGTAGTAGTCATGGTAGCCCTTATCGCGCTCGGCGAAGGCCCCGTCGAGGACCACGCCGAGGATGTTCGCCTTGACGTTGGCCAGGAGTTCCTTCGCCCGCTGGGCCTGCTTGTAGCTGACCTTGCCGGCCCCGACCACCAAGAGCACCCCGTCGCAGGCACTGGCCATGATCGCCGCGTCGGTGACCGCCCCGACCGGGGGAGAGTCGTAGACGACCATGTCGGCGCGTTCCTCGAGGGCGGCCATCAGGTTCCTCATCCGGTCGGAGGCCAGGAGTTCGGCCGGGTTCGGCGGGGTGGGCCCCGGCGGGAGCACCCGCAGCCCCTTGGTCTTGGTCGTTTGCAGGGCCTGGTCCACCTGGACCTGGCCGGCCAGGACGCTGGTCAGGCCGTTCCGCTCGTGAACGTTGAAGATCTGACAAAGGCACGGCCGCCGCAGGTCGCTGTCGACGGCGATGACCTTCTTCCCCGCCTGGGCCATGGTGATGGCCAGGTTGGCGACGGTCAGGGTCTTCCCCTCGCGGGGCGAGGCGCTGGTGACGACGATGCTCCGAAGGGTCTTGTCGATCGTCAGGAACTGAAGGTTGGTCCGGAGTTCCCGGTAAGACTCGGCCACCGGCGACCGCGGATTGAGGGCGGTCACCAGCTTTTCGCCGTTGGGATGCGGTGTCGACAACCTGGTGCCCCCCTTACCTCACGGCTTTGAGTCCGCGGTCTTCGGCCTGGCCGGGCTGGGCCCGCTTGATCACGGGCAGCCCGCCGTCCCCCGCGTCGGCCGCCTGGCCCTGCGCCTCCCGGTCGGCGGCCTTCTTGGCCATCTTCGACTCGTGTCTAAGGTCGATGACGGGGATGGTCCCGAGGACGGGCAGGTCGAGGAAGCGGCGGACATCTTCGGGCGACTTGACCGTGTTGTCCAGGTACTCAAGGACGAAGGCCAGACCGACGCCGACCATGACTCCCAGGACACCGGCCACGGCCATGTTCAGCTTCGGCCGGGGTTTGATCGGGGTGGTCGGTTCGATGGCCGGGTCGACCACCTGGACGTTCTCGACCTTCATTATCTGGATGACCTGTTTGATGAAGTCCCTGGCCACGGCGTTGGCGATGCTGGCCGCCTCGGCGGGGGCGGTGTCCTCCACGCTGACCTGGATGATCTCGGTGTCCTTGACCGGGCTGACGTGGATGGCCGCCTGAAGTGAGCTGACGGGGATGCCGAGGCCCATGTCGGCGATGACGTGCTCGGCCACCGTCCGGCTCTTGGCGATCTCCCCGTACGTCTTGACCAACTGCCGGTTCATCAACAGGGTGGTATAGTCGACGGGGGTGTCTTTCTTCAGGACCATCAGGGTCGTGGACGCGGAATAGACCGGCTCGATGAAAAAGTAACTGATGATTCCGCTGGTCGCCACGGCAACGACGGTGACGAGGATGATCGCCCACAGCCGGCGGCGCAGGATGGCAAAGTATTCGCGTAGATCGATCATGTCTTGCTGGTCCATTCAAGGCCTCCGAAATTGAGGGGTGTTTGAGTTAGGCCGTCGGGTCGTGGTAGTCGATCTTCTCGATGCCCTTGGTATGGATGGTGACGAGCCGCTTGCACTTATTGCACTTGATCTCGATCTTGTCTCCCCGGACGATGCAGATAAGCTTGTTGCAGATGCACCGTTTCGGGATGCCGGATTCCGTTCGCTGCTGGGTAGTGGGCTGGACGGTCGCCAATCGTCTCGCCTCCTCAGGGGGTGTGGGGTAGCCCAAGCGCTGAAACCGGAACCTAGCCGGACTTGAGATGGGTAGGTAGCGGCCCCTGGACCGAAAAAGGGGATAAAAATAGAGAGTGTAAACCCTTCTCCTGAATCGGTCTCTCGGACCCTGGGGTCTCTCGGACCAATTCTTGATGGCGGCGAACTCTCGTCACGGCTTGTTCAAGCGTGGGCTACGGGCCCGGTCCACGCCGGCGGCGAAGATGCGTCCTAGCTGGGGTTTTACGTAATGCCACGAATCGGAAAAGGTGGGATTTGGTATTTCTACACAATAGGTGCTAATTCCTCCTTTGCATAATTCAGGAAACTAAAAGTCTACGCCGAAAGTCGCCGGATCACGATTTCCTCGCCGGCGTCCGTTCTTTGGACATATATCTCGACCTCGTCGCCGGGCCTCAGCCCGCCGCGGTGGCACCAGAGGGTCGGGAGGACGACGTCCTCGTCGTCGCAGCGGAAGACGGCCAGCGGGGCGGATGAGCTGGGCCCGCCGGCCGGTCTGACGACCGGTCGGAAACGACTGGTTCCCTGGGCGGACAGGTTGATCATGAACTGCTATCCCGTCCTTGGAGCACGATTAACGGGCCCCCAAAGGCCGTGGCGGGCCCGTCGTTAGGCCTCCAAATTCGTCGGTGGGGGGTCAAATCCTACCAGCTTGAGGGGCCAATCGTTCGCCCGATTGCGACAGGAAAGCCGCCCGGGGTACCGACCCTCGGGCGGCTTCGACAGGCTCTTGAACTTACCAGGTCACTTCGTCGAACCACAGTCCCCGGATCTTGCCGATGAGGTACAGGGAACCGGTGATGAGGACCAGCGGTGGGCGCGGGTCGCGCGGGCCCCCCGGCGCCAGCGGATCGGCCGAACCACGCCCGGCCTCCTCCAACGCCCGTCGGACGGCGCTCTCCGGCTTCTCGATGACGGTAATGTCCGCGGGCGCTGGGCGCCCGGCCCCCGCCTCAACCCCCGCGACCCGCCTGGCCTCCTCGGCGACGACCGCCGGGTCGGCCGCCCGAGAGCTGTCGGGCCGGGTGACGATGACCCGTTCGGCCAGTGGGACCAGCTCGTTCAGGACGGTGGAGATTTCCTTGTCGGCCAGGATGCCGATGACCAGGGTCAGTCGGTGGTCCGGGAAGATACGCTCGATGGCGTCGCGGAGGACGGCCGCCCCGTCGTGGTTGTGGGCGCCGTCGATGATTGTCAGGGGGTCGTCCTGGACGACCTCGAGCCGCCCCGGCCAGCGGGCCGTTTCGAGACCGCGCCGGAGGCTCTCGTCGTCGATTTCCCAGCCCAACCGGCGGAGGGCGGTGATCACGGCGACGGCCGTCGCCGCGTTCATCATCTGGTGCGCCCCCAGCAGGCTGACCTTCAGGTCGTGGTGGGTCGCGTCGGGCGTGGTCACGTCCAGGCGGCAGCCTTCGCGGTTGACCGCCAGCCCGCGGTAGGTGACCACGGCCTCGGCCCTGACCTCCGGCACGTCCGCGGCCGGCGGACCCCCGTCCGACACCCCCCCGGCCTCCGCCCCATCCGGTATGACCCGCCACAGCCTGGCCCCGTTCTCCCGGACCTTCCTGTCGATGACCCGGAGGACCTCGGGGTTCTGAGATTCGGTGATGACCAGGCCGCCGGGCTTGATGATCCCCGCCTTGTGCCCGGCGATCTCGGAGATGGTTGAACCGAGGATGTCCATGTGGTCGTAGGCGACGTTGGTGATGACCGAGGCCAGCGGCGTCGGCAGGACGTTGGTCGAGTCGAGGGTCCCGCCCAGTCCGACCTCGACGATGGACAGGTCGACGTGCTCATCGGCGAAGTACTTGAACATCGCCGCCGTGGTCACCTCGAACTCGGTGGCATGGTCGACCCCGTGGGCCTCCATCCCCTCGACGATGCCGGACAGCAGGGTGACGAGTTCGGCCACCTTCTCCTCCGGGATATGCCGGCCGTCGATGGTCATTCTCTCGTTCCAGTGCTGGAGGTGCGGCTTGGTGAAGGCGGCGACCCGATAGCCGGCCTCGCGTAACACGGTCGTGGTCATCGCGCAGGTCGAGCCCTTCCCGTTGGTCCCGCCGACGTGGACGGCGGCGAGGGACTGCTCGGGGTTGCCCAGAGCCTTCATCAAATAGTCCATTCGCTGGAGCCCGGGCTTCCACCCGAAGCGGATCAGGTGATGCAGGTAGTCCAAGGATTGCTGGTAATCCAAGGGGAGGCCCCTTTCAATGGTGGTTATCGGCCGGCGCTGCGGCCGTACCCTCCGGCGGCCGCGGGCTGTCGCACATGCCCTTATCGTACCACGCCGGGACAGGCGGAACAATGGACGCTTTGCGGATCAGGGCCTTTTTCGACAGGCTTCGGTATTTCCCGACAAATGCCGTGGTGGCCGCGATGCCTCGCGGTCTTTCCTCTTTTCTGGTAGAATGGAATGAGCCTGGGTCTCCCGGGTGGTATACCAAGCGAACCACCTCGTGGGGGGAAGCGCCGTTGGCCTCGCCGTTCAACGCTCTGAAGCATCGGAACTACCGCCTCTTCTGGTTCGGCCAGGCAGTCTCCCTCATCGGCACCTGGATGCAGTCGACCGGCCAGTCCTGGCTGGTCCTGATGCTCACCGACTCCCCCTTCCTCCTGGGGCTCGTGAGCGCCCTGCAGTTGGCCCCGGTCCTCGCCTTTGCCCTCTTCGCCGGGGTCCTCGCCGACCGCCTGCCGAAACGGCGGCTGTTGGTGGCCACCCAGGGAACGATGATGGTCCTCGCTTTCCTGCTGTCCGCCCTGACCCTCCTGGGCTGGGTCCGTTACTGGCACGTGGCCGTGCTGGCGGCCTTGCTCGGGGCGGCCAACGCCTTCGATATCCCCATCCGCCAGTCGTTCATGGTCGAGATAGTCGGCCGGGGGGACCTGACCAACGCCATCGCCCTCAACGCCACCATCTTCAACGTCGCCCGCTTCATCGGCCCGGCCATCGCCGGCTTCGTCACCAAGGAGTTGGGGCCGGGCTGGGCTTTCTTCGCCAACGGCGTCAGCTTCCTCGGGGTCATCGCCGCCCTGCTGGCCATGGACGTGAAAGCCCCCCGCATCGAGAAGGCCAGGGGCGGGGTGCTGGCCCAGGTCCGCGAGGGGCTCGGCTACATCGTCCGGGAGCCGCGGGTCTCGACCTGCCTGGTCATGCTCGGCCTGATCTCCACCTTCAGCCTGAACTTCAGCGTCCTGGTCCCCCTCCTGGCCCGCGACGTCCTCCACGGCGACGCCGGGCTGTATGGCATCTTAATGTCGGCGGTGGGCCTCGGGGCCCTGATCGGCGCGACCGGGATGACCATCATCAGCGGGGGCGGGCCGCGCCGCTGGATGATGAACGCCGGGGCGGCCATGACCGGCCTGTCCTGCCTGGCTTTGGCCTTCATCCGCGGCAGCCTCCTGGCCACCGCCGCCCTGACCCTGGCCGGGCTGGCCTGGATCGTCTTCTACACCCAGTCCCTGTCGACGGTCCAGGTGACCGTGCCGGACCGCCTGCGGGGGCGGGTCTTGAGCGTCCACTCGCTGGTCTTCAACGGGGTGCCCCTGTTCGGCTCGCTCTTCGCCGGGTCGGTGGCCCAGAGCTTCGGCACGCCGGCCAGCTTCGGAGCGGGCGGCGTGGCCGGCACCCTGAGCGCCCTCGGGGTCATCCTCTGGTGGCGTCGGGCCGTCCGGAACGGGGCAGCGACGCAGGGGCCGGTGGCCGGCGCCGCCGGGGGCGGGAACGACTGAAGGGCGGCACTTGGCCAGGGTCCGCCGGCAATCAAAAATGGACCCCGCGGGTCACGCGACTCGCGGGGTTCTTCTTGCTTCATGCGGGGCGCCTGAGCCCCGCCGGTCCCCGGGCCAGGGCGGTCAGGAACAGGCCGACGCCGACCAGCCCCAGGGCGATGGGCCAGCGGTGGGCGGCCGCCGGCGGCTCCGTCGCGTGGCCGCGGGCGATGACCTCCAGGGACTGGACGTGGACGTCGGCCTCCCCGTCATGCTGACCGCAGGCGGCGCGGAAGGTCCC
>DASXUT010000134.1 GCA_036504675.1 Bacillota bacterium
GGAGCTCGTGGAAGAACCCGTTGTACAGCTTGAGGCTCTTGTCCTTGGACCCGCACCGCTGGTAGAAGTACTCCGTTGCGGAGGCGTCGGTGAGTACGTCGGCCGTCCCCTGGATGAGCAGGATCGGACGGTCGAAGTGCCTGGCACCCTTGGCCACCCTGGCCATGGCTTCGTTCAAAGCCAGGAACCAGCCGGCCGAGACGACCCTGACGACCAGCGGGTCGGCCTCGTAGGCCCGCCCGATTTCGGGGTTACGGGCCAGGACTGCCGGGGGGATCTCGTTGCGCTGGCTGAAGGTGGGAGCCAGACGCCCGGCCACCTTGGCCAGGAGCAGCTTCGACGGCGCCACCTTGACCTTGAGTCTCACCGCCGGAGCCGAGGCGATGACGGCCACCGCGCCCGTCCGCTTCTCGACCGCATAAAGCAGGACCAGAAGGCCGCCCATGCTGTGGCCGTAGGCCACCACCGGGACCCCCGGATTCTCCCGATGGGCCAGGTCGATCAAGGCCTCGTAGTCGTCGAGGTAGTCCGAGAAGCTCCCCACGTGGGCTCGGCGCCCCGAGGACTGGCCGAAGCCCCGCAGGTCGAGGGCGTAAACCGGGATCCCCCGGCCGGCAAAGCGCCGGCCGAAGGCAACGTATCGGCCGGAGTGCTCGCCGACCCCATGACAGATCGCCAGGATCACGGGAGGACGGACCGGAGTCTCAGTTCCCTGAGCCGCCGGGGCGAATCGGCGATAGAAGAGGTCGACACCGGCCCCCGTCTGGAAACGTCCCTCTGTCTCGAGCACCGCCGCCTTCTCGCTCATCGGGTAACCTCCTTCGTCCGCCCGGCGAAGAGGTATCCACCGGGCCCGTTCTTGTGGACCTCGATCGGCTCGACTCCCAGCTCACGGGCCAGGATCTCGACCACCCGGGGCCCGCAGAAGGCGCCTTGGCAACGCCCCATCCCGGCTCGGGTTCGCTGCTTCACCCCATCCAAGGTGCAGGCCCCGAAGGGGGCGTGGATGGCCGCCACCACGTCCGCCTCGGTGACCCCCTCACAACGGCAGACGATCCGAGCCCCGCCGCCCAGGCTGGCCCGAGCCCCGGGGGCTCTCCCCTCTCCCCTTCCGGCGGCCGGGTCAAGCCCGGTGACCAATCGAGCGATCTCGTCGGCGATGGCCGGCGAAGCCGAGAGCCCCGGCGAGGCCACCCCGGCCGCGTTGACCAGTCCCGGCACCTCCGGCGCCGGGGCGATGGCGAAGTCGCCGCCGTGGGCCACCGCGCGGGTCCCGGCGAAGGTCGTGATCACCCGGTCCAGGGGCAGGCTCGGCACCAAGCAGACAGCCCCGCGGACGACCTCGTCCAGACCGGCCGCGGTGACTGGGTTGGCCTCGTCCGGCCGCGTCAGATCGGCCGCGTTGGGCCCGAGGAGCAGGTTTCCGTGGACCGTGGGAACCACCAGAATCCCCTTGGAGGTCGCTGTCGGCACCGGATAGAGAACCCTCCGCACCATCCCACAGATGTCCCGGTCGAGGAGGAGATACTCGCCGACCCGCCCGGTGACGGTGAGCCCCGGTTGGCCGGCCAAGGCGGCGACGCGTCCGGCGTCGAGTCCGGCGGCGTTGACCACCCTCCGGGCGAGCACCGTCCCCCGGGCCGTGGTCAACTCAAAACCGCCGTCAGACCGCCGGCTCACGGCCGTTACTTCGGCCTCGCGCCAGGCCACCGCCCCGCCGGCCAGGGCTGCCCCGATGGCGGCCACGGCGGCTTCGAAGGGGGAGGTGACGGCCGTGTCCGGCGAGTGGAGAGCGGCCACCACCTCCGGACTGACTGCCGGCTCCCGAGCGAGGACCTCTTCTCGGCCCCAGATGGCCAGGCCCGATAGCCCAAGGCCCCGCCCCCGCTCGAGGTACATCTCGAGGGCCCGGAGCTGAGCGCGGTCGAAGGCCAACATCAGCGAGCCGCAACGGTTGAAGGGGAAACCGAGGTCCGACGCCAATGACGCGAAGCGACGCGCTCCCGCCAGCCCCAACTTGGCTTTGGCCGTCCCGGGCTCCGGGTCATAGCCCGGGTGGACTATCCCGCTGTTGGCCTTGGTCGCCCCTGACGGGTCCACGCCGCGTTCAAGGATGATTACCCGCCGATTCAACCCGGCCAGGGCTCGGGCGGTCATCGCTCCGACGATTCCTGCCCCGATGATGGCGACATCGTAGATCGGCGATGGCGTTGACGGTGAATGGCCCAAATCCTCGCTCCTCCCGATAGGAGACTAATACGCCGCGTTCGTCCCCGCTCCTCCAGGCCCGGGCCGGCCGAGCCCGAGGCGGCGGAATATCCATCCGCGGCAGGGGACAAGATACGCCCAGAAAACCAGGAAAGGCGGGATTTGCCAAATGCCAAACCCCGAGGTCAAGTGCTCTGTCGATACATGTGCCCATTGGCTGCCCGGAGAAGTCTGCGGGGCGGGGAACATCGACATCCTCGACCGCCAAGCGAAGAACGCCGACGACACCAAGTGCAAGACCTTTTACCTGAGGAGCAGCGTCGCCAATGCGATTGGGGCGCTCGACAACATCAACTGGTCGGGGGCGATCCGCGAACCGTTCCAGGAGGGCCTCCAGCTCACCCCTTCGGTGACCTGTGTCGTCGAGGGCTGTGCCTACTGGTCTTCCGGCGATCACTGCGACGCGCGGAGCATCCGGGTCACCGGCGACGACGCCAATCAGTGCGAAGAGACCGATTGCCAGACCTTCGAGTCCAAAGGGGGCCGATGACGGCTACCACCGACGATCGGGCTGACCGTTTCCAGGCTGGGGGATAGGGAGTGGTTCCATGCGCCATGTGACCGCCTTGATCATCAAGTTCCTGATGCTTGGCCTGGTCGCCCTGATCGCCCTGCCGCTTCTGGCAAAGGTCACGGCGATGCAGGCGATCGGCTTGGCGGTGGCCCTCACGGTCATCGCCTACATCCTCGACGATCTACTCATCCTGCCGGCCTTCGGGAACGGAGTGGCCACCGTCGCCGACGTCGTCCTGGCCTTCCTGACCCTGTGGGCGGCCAACTTCGTCGTCCGGACGCTGGCCATCGGCTTCTGGGCGGCGGCCATCACGGCCGTAATCATCGGGGTGGGCGAGTACTTCTTCCACACCTGGCTTCAACGGGCCAACGTCGTTAGAACGAAGCAACCGTAAGGCTCCGCCGGCGAAAGCGCTTCCCGGCAGAGACTCAGACGAGGCGGGTCCGCGGCGACCCGCCTCTTCTCCTTCTCTGGGTTGACTTCCGATGATTCGGGCATCAACCTTGGCCGCCGAGAGTCATCGTTCGCCGTCGAAGATCCGTCGCATCTGGTCCGGGGTGATCAGCACTTCCCGCGGCTTCGAACCCCCGAACCGGCCGACGACCCCCCGCAGTTCCATGACGTCGATGAGGCGGGCCGCCCGGCTGTAGCCAACCCGGAAGCGCCGCTGGATCATGGAGATCGAGGCCACTCCGCTCTCCACGACCAGCCGGACGGCGTCCTTGAACAGCGGGTCGTCTTCAAAGGTCGGCTCGGTCCCGGTCTCCGCCTGGACGGTCAGGACTCCTTCCTCGAATTGCGGTTCGGCCTGACTCTTGACGAAGGCCACCAGGGCCTCCACTTCCCTGTCGCTGATCAGGGCACCCTGAGCCCGAATCGCCCGACCTTGTCCGACCGGCAGGTAGAGCATGTCGCCGCGGCCGAGGAGTTTCTCCGCCCCGCCCTCGTCGAGGATGGTCCGCGAATCGACTTGCGAAGACACGGCAAAGGCGATTCGTGAGGGGATGTTGGCCTTGATGACGCCGGTGATGACGTCGACCGACGGCCGCTGGGTGGCCACGATCAGGTGGATCCCGGCCGCCCGGGCCATCTGGGCCAAGCGGAAGATGGACTCCTCGACTTCGGCCGGGGCGACGACCATCAGGTCGGCCAACTCGTCGATGATGACGACGATGAAGGGCAGCTTGGGCTGAGTCCCGTCGCCCTTGTCCTCGACCAGTTGGTTATACCGGTCGATATCCCGGATGCTGCTGCCGGCCAGGGCGAAGAGCTCGTAGCGCCGCTCCATCTCCCGAACCACCCAGCGCAGGGCGGTGGCCGCCTTCTTCGGGTCGGTGACCACCGGCGACAGGAGGTGCGGGATGCCGCTGAAGATGGATAGTTCGACCACCTTTGGGTCGATCATCAGGAACTTGACCTCGTCCGGCCGGGACTTGAAGAGCAGGCTCGAGACGATGGTATTGATGCAGACGCTCTTACCGGAACCGGTGGTCCCGGCGATCAGCAGGTGGACCATGCGCTCGAGGTTGCCGACGATGGCCCGTCCGGCGATGTCCTTCCCGAGGACGATCGTCAGCCTGGAGGCCGCGGCCCGGAAGTCATCGGCCTCGAGGACCTCGCGCAGAAGGACCTTGGCGACCTCCCGGTTGGGGACTTCGATGCCCACGGCGGCCTTGCCGGGAATCGGCGCCTGGATCCTCACGTAGTGGGCGGCCAGGGCCAGGGCCAGGTCATCCTCGAGGCTGGCGATCTGACGAACCTTGACTCCCGGGGCCGGCTGCAGCTCAAAACGAGTGATCGCCGGCCCGCGACTCGTCCCAATGACCTTGGCCTTGACGCCGAAGCTTTCCAGGGTGTCTTCGATCACCTTGGCCTTGTCCGTCTGCTCCCGCTGGTCGCGGCGAACTCGCTGGGAGCCGCGGTCGAGGATGGACAGAGAGGGAAGCTGATAATGCAACGGCAGGGGGATGTGGACTTGCTCGAAGGCCCCCTCCGGGAAGTCGTCGACCACCTCGGACCGCGGCGGCGGGCTGGCCGACAAGGTTAGCGCCGAAGCCGACCCGGCGCTCGCGCTCGCCCCGCCCCCCCGCGACGGAGTGGTCGCCCCCGCCCCGGTGGTCTGGACGGCGTTCCAACCGGCCGCGGCTTCTTCCTCGCCCTTGGCCGGTCCCTCCGGCTGGATCGCCTCGGCCTCAGCGGCCTCGGCGGTCCCGGACGGGCCCGCGCCCTCCCCCGCCCGCCCCCTGGTCCTGCGCCGTCCGGCATCGAGCTTCTCTCCCTCCTCCTCAGCCAGGAAGAGGAACTCCCGGAGCTCGGCCACCAGACCGCGGCCGAAGTCGACGGACCAGAGTCTCAACCTGGCCGCCACCTTGGCCAGCCCCGGACCGGCCGCCAGAATCGCCCCGAGAAGGGCCATTGTGATCAGCAAGAGGAGGCGGCCGACCGGTCCGAAGCCCTTGACCAACAGCCAGCTGAGAGCCCCACCGATGAGGCCGCCACCCAAGCCGCGCAGGCCGTAGACGAACTCTCCGCCCAGCGGTACGCGAAGGTGCAGCAGAGCCACCGCGGCCAGGGCCAATAGGGCGGCCCCGACCCCCTGCCTGGTGAACAGGGTGTCCTCCTTGACCACCAGAAGGCTGACCCCGTAGGCGCAGGACAACAGCGGAAACAGAAAGGCCGCGCCGCCCAAGGCGGCGTCGAGGGCCTTGGCCAAGATCCCTCCGACGGCGCCGGCAGCCGGGCTGTATAGGGAGAACAAAGAAAGAAGCCCCAGGGCGCAGAAGAGAACCCCGAGAACTTCGTAACGAAGCGGATTCTTGGTACGGGCCTCATCGGTCGAAGGAGCCGAACCGGGCATTGGCGAGGATCACCTCGCCCAATGATTCTTCGCCCGACGTCCGTTTCCCTCTCGCCCTAACGAACCAGCAACTTCCAAAGGACGACGGCGGCGCCGGCGACCCAGCAGTAGTAGGCGAAGACGCTGATCCGGCCTCGGCGCACGACGGCGATCAGCCACCGGATGGCCAGATAGCCGAAAACGAAGGAGAGTCCAGTCCCCCAAAGGGCGCCGGGCACATCGAGGCCCACTCCGCCGCCCCGGAAGGTCTCCCTCAGATCGAGCAGGCCCGCCCCGAAGACGGCCGGTACTGACAGGAGGAACGAGAAATCGGCCGCCAGCTTCGGCTTGAGCCCGCGCCAGAGCCCGCCGGCGATGGTCGACCCGGAGCGCGAGATCCCTGGGAGGATGGCCACGGCCTGAAAGAGCCCGACCCAGAGGGCATCGCCGGCGGTCATCGCTTCGACCCCGCGCCGCCCCTGCCGGAGTCGCCCCGACCAGTACAGGATGAAACCGGTGATGATGAGCATGACCCCGGCCATCAGGGTCGAGGAGAAGGCTTTCTCGATCACGGACTTCAGGGCCAGGCCGAGGAGGGCCGCGGGGACGCTGCCGAGGACGACGAACCAACCGAGGCGCCCGTCGCGGCGTCCGGTGAACATCCCGACGACCATCCTGACGAGTTCGCGGAAGTAAACCACCAGTACCGCCAAGAGCGTCCCCAGGTGCAGGAAGATGGCCAGGCTCATGGTCGGCTGACCGACGCCGAGGAGGTCATTCAGGATGACCAGGTGAGCGGAACTCGAGACCGGCAGGAACTCAGTCAGTCCCTGGACCACCCCGAGGATGGCGATCCGCCAGTTGGCGAAGGACAAAGAAGATACCTCCAAGCATCAGGGGAGCCGGATCAGGGCGCCCGGAGCCCACTCGGGCTTGAGGTAATCATAAGGTTCGCCGCTGATCAACCGGACGATCCGGCCGACCCCCGCCCCGGCTTCCTCGACCAGCAGGATGGCTTCGCCCACCCTGACCTCTCGCGGTCTTGGTCCGCCGGCCAAGAAGCCGTCGAGGACGGCCTCGAGGGGCATCGGGGTCCACATGATCATATCGGCACCCCCCCAGGCAGGGTGGGCGGCGACGGTTCCGCCCCCGACGGGCCGCGCAGCCTTGGCGGCCCCGGCGGGATCGGTGGGGGCGGGGCTTCACCGCGCGGCTTGGCCCGTCTCCCCCGCCGGTGGCGGATCAACTCCTGGACCTTGGCCACGGCTTCGGCGATCCCGCCGACGTCGTCGATCAGGCCGATCTTCACCGCATCCTTCCCCACCAGCACGGTACCGATGTCACGGGCCAGTTCGCCGGTGCGGAACATCAACTCGCGGTACTTGGCCTCGCTGATCCGGGAATTGGCCACTACGAATTTTACCACTCGGTCCTGCATCTTGTCGAGGTACTCATAGGTCTGGGGGACGCCGATGACCAGCCCGGAGAGCCGGATCGGGTGGATGGTCATGGTCGCCGTGTGGGCGATGAAGGAATGGTCGACGGCCACGGCGATGGGTACGCCGATGCTGTGACCGCCGCCGAGGACCAGGGAAACCGAGGGTTTGGACAGCGAGGCCATCATCTCGGCCAAGGCCAGACCAGCTTCCACGTCGCCACCGACGGTGTTCAGGATCACCAGTACGCCTTCGATCTCCGGGTTCAGTTCGGCCGCCACCAGCTGTGGGATGATATGCTCGTATCGGGTCGTCTTATTCTGCGGCGGCAGCGTCAAATGACCCTCGATCTGACCGATGATTGTCAGGACGTGAATGTTCGATTTGTTGACCGGGGCCTCGGTCGTCCCGAGGGCCTCGATGCTCTCCACGGTGGCCGACTTGCGCTGTTTCTTCTCTTGGGCCTTGTGCTCTTTGGGCCGCCCCTGCCGGCCGGCGGGCGGTCCACCCGGGCGCCTGCCGGGGACGTGCGGTTCGATGGTCGGTCCAGGCTGCTCCAACCGGATCATCCTTTCTTCGGGGTCAACCTCTAGTATGATGAAGGGTTGGGGAATTAATGCCCGAGACCGGACGGACCGCGGGACCAGGCCGGGCCGGGCCGGGCCGGCGCCGGCTGTCGGAAGAGACGATGGCGGCCAAAAAAGGAGCCGCCGGTCTAAGCCGGCGACTCGCCGTGCTCTAGCCGCCTTTGAGTTCAGACGTCCATGACGATAGGTAAGATCATCGGGCGTCGCCGGGTCCTCTCGTACAGCAGCTTTCCGAGGGCTTCGCGAACGTTGGCCTTGATCACCGACCACTCTGGGATCGGGGTGCCGGCCTTCTGGGTCAGGACCTCGCGGACCTTGGCCTTGGCCTCCTCGATCAGAGCTTCGGACTCCCGCACATAGACGAATCCGCGGGTGACGATGTCCGGACCGGCCGCCAGCAGATTGTTCTGGCGGTCGATGGTGAGGACGACGATCAGGATGCCGTCCTGGGCCAGTTGCTTGCGGTCGCGCAGGACGATGGTGCCGACGTCGCCCACGCCCAGCCCGTCCACGAGGACGTTGCCGGCCGTGACCTTGCCGGCCGTCCGCCCGCGATCGGCGGTGAACTCGAAGATGGTCCCGTTGTCGCCGACGAAGATGTGGTCCCTGGGGATGCCGACCTCTTCCGCCAACTCGGCGTGGCGGACCATGTGCCGGTACTCGCCGTGGACTGGGATGAAGAACTTCGGCCGGATCAGGTTGAGCATCAGCTTGAGGTCCTCCCGGCTGGCGTGGCCGGACACGTGGATGCCCGAACCCTGGCCATAGACGACCTGTGCTCCCCGGCGCATCAAGTGGTCGACCGTCCGCCCGACCATCTTCTCGTTGCCTGGGATGGGCGTGGCGGCGATGATCACCGTATCGCCACGCTGGATTTCGACCTTGCGATGGTCGTTGTTGGCAATGCGGGTGAGGGCGGACAAAGGCTCGCCTTGACTGCCGGTGGTCAGGATGACGACCCTCTCCGGCGGCAGTCGGTTGGCCTCCTCGATGGTCACCAGGACGCCCGGCGGGGTTTCCAGGTACTCCAGTTCGGAGGCGATGCTGATGACGTTCTCCAGGCTCCGCCCGGTGACCGCCACCTTTCTCGCCTCTCTGGCCGCCGCATCGATGACCTGTTGAATGCGGTGGACGTTGGAGGCAAAGGTGGCCACCAGGACCCGGTCCTTGGAGACGCGGAAGATGTCATCGAGGACCCTACCGACGCCCCGTTCCGAAGCCGTATGGCCTGGGCGTTCGGCGCCGGTGCTGTCGGACAGGAGGACCAGGACCCCTTCATCCCCGAGTTCGGCCAGCTTATGCAGGTCGGCCGTCCGACCATCGACGGGAGTCTGATCAAACTTGAAGTCGCCGGTGTGGACGACCAGGCCGACGGGGGTGTGAAGGGCCAGACCGACGGCATCGGGGATGCTGTGGTTGACCAGGAAGAAATCAACCTTGATCCCGCCGACCCAGACCGACTCCCCCGGCTTCACCACCCGGGAGCCCGGATGCAGCTCGACGGCGTGCTCCTCAATCTTCCCTCGGACGAGGCCCAAGGTCAGTTTGGTCGCGTAGACCGGCACGTTGAGTCTCGGGAGCAGGTAGGGCAAAGCGCCGATGTGATCCTCATGGCCGTGGGTCAGGATGATGCCCTTGACCCTTTCCGCGTTGTCTACGAGATAGCTCAGGTCGGGGATCACGATGTCGATTCCGAGCATCTCCTCCTCGGGGAAGGTCAGACCGGCGTCGATGACCAGGATCTCCTCATCGATCTCGACGGCCAGCATGTTCTTTCCGATCTCGCCCAACCCGCCGAGCGGGATGAGGCTGATCTTTGGTTGGCGCGGTTTCTCTCGCAATGTGGATTCACCCCCTTGTCAATGGTAATCAAAAAAAGACTGCCCACGGGGGCAGGGATTGCCTTCCCAAGCGAGGTTACGGATGATGATCGGACCTTATAATTATACCCCATGAGGCCTGGAGACTCAAGGGCGCTAACGGTTCGACGGCGGCGCCGCGCTTCGGTGCCGTCCGGGGCCTCCGGTGGCTCGGCCGGCCGCGGACTTCGAAGGCCGCGGCCTGGGCCGCGGCCTGAAGGTGGGCTCGGAACGAAGCCATCCTAGACGGCCAGGAGTCCCAGGTCGCCCATGGCCTTACGGACCGCCTCGACCTCTTTCGTACCGGCCTCGACCAGGGGCAGTCGACAGCTCCCGGCGTCGAAACCGGCCAGGCGCAAAGCCGCCTTGACCGGAATCGGGTTGGTCGTCACAAAGCAAGCCTTGAACAGCGGCATCAGGCGGATGTGGGCGTCCCGGGCTTCGGCCACGCGGCCGGCCAGGTAGGCCTCGACCATCGCCCGAATCTGCTTCCCGGCCACGTGCGAGGCGACGCTGACGATGCCCCGGCCGCCGACGGCCAGGATCGGCAGGGTCAGGCTGTCATCACCGCTGAGGATCTGAAAGCCCGGCTCGGCCGCCCGGGCGATTTCCGAGGCCTGGTCGAGGGCACCGCTGGCCTCCTTGACGCCCTGGATGTTGGCGATCTTCGACAGCCTGACCAATGTCTCCGGAAGGATGTTGACACTGGTCCGTCCGGGGACGTTGTAGATCAGGATGGGCAGGCTCGTCTCCCCGGCGATGGCGGCAAAGTGCTGATACAGCCCTTCCTGCGGGGGCTTGTTGTAGTACGGCGCGACCAGCATGACCGCCTTTGCGCCGATCTTCTCGGCCGCCTTCGTCAGGGCGATGGAGTCGCTGGTGGAGTTGGAGCCGGTGTTGGCCACGACCACCGCCCGATCGCCGACCGCTCCGACCACCGTCTCGAATAGCTCGAGCTTCTCCTCCTTGCTCAAGACGGGACCCTCGCCGGTCGTCCCGGCCACGACCACCCCGTCGGAACCGTTTTCGATGAGCCGCTTGGCCAGGTCCGCCGCCTTGCGGAAGTCCACCGAAAGGTCCCGGGCGAACGGGGTCACCATGGCCGTCAGCACTTTCCCGAAATCCAGCACGCTGTTCTCCTCCTTGATGGCCGGGCGGAGCGACCCCCAAGAGCCCCCTCCGCCCCCGGTCAGTCTCCCAGTCCGAACTGCTCGTGCAGGGCCCTCACGGCCTTCTCCATGTCGGCCTGGTCGAGCAGGCAGGAGATGGTCAGGTGCGAGTCCGATGTCTGCAGGATCCTCACCCCGGCCTCGGCCAGACCCTTGACCACGTTGGCCATGACCCCGGGCACGCCTCGCATCCCCGTGCCGACCACGGAGACTTTGGCGCAGCCGCGCCGCAAGGAGATCGCCAGATCCATCTCGGCCAGGACCGTTCGGGCCCTTTCGGCCAGGTCTTCCTTGACGATGAAGGAAATCCGTTCGGGTGACACGTTGATCAAGTCGACGCTGATCCCGGTCTGGGCCAGGGCGCTGAAGATCCGCAGCGGGTCGACGCCCGCCCCGTCGGGTGGGACGTCCAGGCGGATCTGGGCCATCCCTGGCATCTGGGTCACGCCGGTGATCACCTTGGCGGCGTGAAGGCTTGGCCAGACCTCATCGTCATAAGGTACGGCGGTGATCAGCGTACCCATCGACTGGCTGAAGGTCGAGCGAACCCTCAGCGGAATGCTCCTGGCCATGGCGATCTCGACCGCCGCCGGGTGGACGACCTTGGCCCCTTCGTGGGCCATCTGGCTGATCTCGTGATAGGTTATCTGTTCGATGGTCTTGGCCCCGGGGACGATCCGCGGGTCGGCCGTCTTGACCCCTTCGACGTCGGTATAGATCTCGACGACCTCAGCCCGGAGAGCCACGCCGAGGGCCGCGGCCGTGGTATCGCTCCCGCCCCGTCCGAGGGTGGTGATCTCCCCGTCCTCGGTGATCCCCTGGAACCCGGCGACCACGGCCACCTTGCCGTCCTCGAGGGCCTGCAGGATGCGGGTCGGATTGAATTTGGTGATGGTCGCTCCGGTGTGGACATGGTCGGTGAAGATGCCGGCCTGACCTCCGGTGAAGGCGCAGGCCTCGAGGCCCCGTCCCCGCAGCGTGTTGACCATCATGACCGAGGAGATGATCTCCCCACACGAAGCAATCAGATCCTGCTCCCTCGGGCTGGCCGGCAGGCCGGCCGTCTCAGGGAGCCGGAGCAAGGTATCAGTGGCGTAGGGGTCACCGGCCCGGCCCATCGCCGAGACCACCACCGCCGGACGGAACCCCTGGCCGATGGCCTCGAGGATGTGGCCGACCGCCGCGTCGCGCTGCTCCGGCGTGGATACCGAGGTGCCCCCGAATTTCTGAACGACGATCCGCATGGTCTCTCCCCTTGCTTATTTCGGCAGGTGACCGCGAGCGACGAGGGTCTCGGCGATCTGGACGGCGTTGGTGGCCGCCCCCTTGCGCAGGTTATCGGAGACGATCCAGAGGTTGAGCCCGTGCGGAATGGAGAAGTCCTTCCTAATCCGGCCGACGAAGACCTCATCCCGACCGGCCGCGTCGACCGGCAACGGGTAGCCGTTCCTGGCCGGGTCGTCGGCGACGACCACCCCCGCCGCCGAGTTCAAGATCCGCCTGGCTTCATCCGGCCCGAGGTCATCTTCGAACTCGATATTGACCGATTCGGCGTGGCCGACGTAGGTCGGCACGCGGGCCGTGGTCGCGGTGATGGCCAGTCCGGGAAGGCCCATGATCTTCCTGGTCTCCTGGATCATCTTGGTCTCTTCACCGGTGTACCCTTCCGGGTCGAACTTGTCGATGTGCGGGAGGACGTTGAAGGCGATCTGGTGCGGGTAGACCTCACCCTTGACCGGGTGCCCGTCTAGGACCGCCCGGCTCTGGGCGGTGAGCTCCTCGACCGCCTCTCGGCCCGTCCCCGAGACGGACTGGTAGGTCGAGACGACCACCCGCCTGACCGCCCGCCGTCGGCAGAGCGGGGCCAAGACCATCACGAACTGGATGGTCGAGCAGTTGGGGCTGGCGATGATCCCCTGATGCCCATCGAGGGCGTCCGGGTTGACTTCCGGGACGACCAGCGGCACCCCGGGGGTCATCCGAAACACGGACGATTTATCGATCACCACCGCTCCCCGCTTGACGGCCTCGGGGGCCAGCTCTTGGCTGGCCGCCGCGGTGGCGGCGAAGAAAGCCACGTCAACGTGATCGAACCGATCCGGGCGGGCCTCCTCAACGGTGCGGGAGCGCCCGCGGAACTCGAACGCCTGGCCGGCTGAGCGGGCGGTGGCCATCAGGGTCAGGTCGCCCACCGGAAAGTCACGCTCCGCCAGGATTTTCAGGATCTTCTGGCCGACCAAGCCGGCCGCCCCAAGGACCGCTACGTTTAGACTGCGCATTTCTGAGCTACCTCCACAGCCGCCCGAAGAAGGGCCGGTCGCCGGCGCAGGCCGTGATGGCCCCGCGACCGGCCTCCCCGGTCATGCTTGGCGCCGCCACTCCCTCAGGACCGGCTGAAGTTGAGTCCCGCGGAGGGCCGCTTCCACCGTCTCGATCAGGAGGTCGAGATGGGAGTCAATAGAGGTCGGCTTCTCCTGTGGGTTGTCTTGACCGAAGGGGACGAAGTAGACGTTCTTGGCGTTCAGCATGATGCCAAGGTTCTTGGCGTTCAAACCGAGGGCGTCGTTGGACGACAGGCTTAGGATGACGGGCCGGCCGTTGCGGAGGGTGGCCTTGACGGCCATCGTCACCGGCCCGTCGGTGATCCCGTTGGCCAGCTTGGCCAGGGTGTTGCCGGTGCAGGGAGCAACGACGATCGCATCCAGCAGTCGTTTCGGGCCGATAGGCTCGGCCGCCACCACCGATGCCAGAGGGCTGTGTCCGGTGATCTCACGGAGCCTGGCGACCCAATCTTTGCCCCGTCCGAAGCGGGTGTCGCTCTGGGCCACCGCCGCCGAGACCAGGGGGATGACCTCAGCCCCGGCCTTCGTCAGCGCCTCGATGGGCTTCATGACCCGTTCAAGAGTGCAGTGGGAACCGGTGATCGCGAAACCGATCCGCTTTTCTTCCAGGCCCATGATGACCTCCCCTTAGGCTATCGCGACGAAACCTCTTGTTCGAGTTCGTCGGCGATGAGCTCCAAAAGGACGGTCGCCACAATCTCCCCCGCCGTCTTCGGGGCCACCTTCCCGGGTAGGCCCGGGGCCAGGATGGCCTTGAGTCCGAGCTCCCTGGCGGCCACGAAGTCCGTGCCGCCGGGCGGCGAAGCCAGGTCGACAATGAGCGTGCCCTTCTTCACCCGCGACAGCATCCCGGCCCCGAGGACCATGGCCGGCACGGTATTGAAGATGACCTCGGCCCGACCGACCTCGTCGGCCGTCGCCCCGAAGGGCACCGGACGGCAACCGAGCTCGTAGACTCGAGCCAGGTCGGCCGATTTCCGAGCGGCCACGGCCGTCTCCATGTCCAGGGCTTTCAGCTTCCGGGCCAAGCTCTTGCCGACCCGGCCGAAGCCGAGGATCAAGGCGCGGGAACCGTGGAGAGTCACCGGCAGTTCGCCCATGGCAAGCTGGATGGCTCCCTCAGCCGTCGGAATCGCGTTATAGACGGCAAAGTCGTCCCGGTCACGAATCTCAACGACCTTGAACCGGTACCTTGCCGCCGCCTGCATCAGGGCCAGGTTCGCTTTGCCGATGAAGAAGAGGGCGCCGGACTTGACCCGGCAGAGGACATCCTCGGTGAGGGTCAGCGGGTTGACGGCGAACCGGGCCCGCAGGGTGTTGTCATCGTCGATCCCTTGCACCGGACCGACGAGGACGTCCTTGTCGGAGACGGCCTCGGCCAGGTTCGGCACGGGGATCGCCCCGGCCAGGGCCTCTCCCATGGGCAATCCGATGACGCTGACCGGAGCCCCCAGGCGCAGGAAGGTCTGGGCCACCACGACCTCACGGTCGTCCCCGCCCAAGACAGCCATGTGCAAGCGAGACCAATCGACGGCCACGTCGTGCTCCCCCCAACCGAAGTAGGTCTAGGCGTCCGTCCCTACCCTACCAGTATATGAGGGGCTGCCAGGGGGTGCGATTGGTCGAATGACCTAGGAAGGAGCTTCCATCCGGAGGATGGTCTCGAGGTCGGTGACCAGGCCGGTCAAGCCCCGGACCACCCGGACGGCCTTCATCAGGCCAGGCATGAAGCCCTGTCGTGACAGGCTGTCGTGCCTCAGGGTAAGGGTCTCGCCCGGGCCGCCGAAGATGATCTCGTGGTGGGCCACCAATCCCGGAAGGCGGACACTGTGGATGGGTGTGGTGGAGAGCGGCTCGGCTTTCGCGGCCCCCGGCGGGGGCCCGTCGATGGCCGCCCGAAGCCGCAGGGCCGTCCCGGAGGGCGCGTCCACCTTCGTCTGGTGGTGCAATTCAATGATCTCAGCCCCGGCAAAATAGGCCGCCGCCTCGCGGGCGAAGCGGCCAAGGAGCATGGCACCCACGGAGAAGTTGGGACAGATGACCGCCCCGAGACCGAGCCGCCGGCAGCGGAAGTCGATCTTGTCCAGCTCTCCGAGGGTAAGCCCGGTGGTCCCGACGACCGGTCGGACCCCGTGGGCAATGGCCGCGTCGATGTGTCCGCGAGCTGCCTCGGCCCGGGTGAAATCGATGACCACGTCCACCTTGGTCGCGGCCAGGAGGTCAGGCAGCGAGGGGACGATCGCCAGCCCCAGTCCGGGCCGACCGATGACCGGTCCGAAATCCTCCCCGACGCGCTCGCGGTCGACCGCCGCCACCAACTGCATGTCCGACTGATCGAGAACGGCCCGGGCGGTCTCGGCGCCCATCTTCCCACAGGCGCCGGTCACCGCCACGCGGACCCTTTGATTCATTCTGACGTGCGACCTCCCTCCGGTGTTCCCGCCCGCCTCCGGCCCGACCCCCTAAAGCGTTGAGGGGTCACCGGCCAGAAACTCTCGGTGGCCCCTCCCACAGTCTCGTCTGGAAAACCCTGGGCCAGGCCGGAATCCTTGCCACCAGCATAGCCCCTGCGGCCGGCCAGGTCAACAGAAAAATGCGGCCCCCGGAAGGCACCGCACTTTTCCCGCTCGCAACGGCGATCGGTCAGTGGGTCTCGACGTCGGTGGCCCCGTTCTGCCGGAAGATGAGCGCCGCCTCGTTGACCTTCTGCTCGTCGGCCTTGACCATGGCCAGGATGTTGCCCTCCTTGACCTGCTGCTCATACTTGTGGCTGGATTCCTCGGGAATACCGTAGTCGACCAGGCCGCCGGCCACGCCGCCGGTGACGGCGCCAGTCAGCGCCCCGGCGATGGGTCCTGCCGCCAGGAGCGGCCCGATCCCCGGGATGGCCAGCGCCCCGGCCCCGGCTAGGAGCCCAGCCACGCCGCCGATGACCCCGCCGGTGGTGACCCCCTCACTGACGTCCTCCCCGCCATAGCCCATCTCCCCGGCCCGCGAGCCGGTCGCCCCCCGGGGGCCACTCCCCTGACCTTGCGAGCTGTGCGAGGTCATCTGGCCCGAGCCCCGGCTGCTGGTCGCTCCGTGGTTGCCCTGGCTCTGCCCGCCGCCGGCCCCGTGCATCCCCTGTTGCTTGGTGACGACGTTGATCTCGCCCTTCTTGAACCCCTTCTGCTGCAGTTCATCAATGGCCTTGTCGGCTTGGTTGCGGGACTTGAATACCCCGATGACCGTCTTTTGGCCCATTCCCAATAACCTCCTAGGCTCGCGGCCGACCATTGGCGGCCGGCGGCTTTTTTGTCAAGCCTAGTCTGTGTCTGGAAAGGGCGTCCTATTCGGGCACACGACCACCTGATCGGGAAACATCATCCGGGCCGGGGCCCTGACCTGTCCCGGTATGCCCGAAACCCCCTTCGCCCCTGCTCGTCTGGTCCAGATCCTCCAGAGCGATCAGCCTGGCCCGGGTGACAGGCGCCACGACCAGCTGGGCGATGCGGTCACCCCGCCGAATGACCACCGGCTCGTCGCCCAGGTTGGCCAGAATGACCTTGATCTCGCCGCGGTAGTCCTGATCGATGGTTCCGGGGGCGTTCAGGACGCACAATCCGTGCTTGACGGCCAGGCCGCTACGGGCCCGGACCTGCCCCTCGTAGCCGGGCGGCAGACTGATGGCGAAGCCGGTCGGGATCAGGGCTCGTTTCCCGGGAGCGATGGCGGTCTCCGCGGTCACCGCCGCGGCCAGGTCCAGACCGGCAGCGGCCTGGCTCATGTAGGCCGGGAAGGGCAGGTCATCGTGGCCGGGCAGGCGCCGCACGCCGACGGGGACGTCGGCCGGGCCGATCCGGTCGATGGGGGAAGGGTCGGTCACCGATCTTCACCTCCGGTCACCGGCTCAACCGGCCCCGGGGCCCTCAGGGCCTCGACGGCCTCCTCCGGACCGATGGCCGCCAGAGCAAGGCGTTCCGAATCTAGGGCAGGGTCCGCGGCGTCGGCCACGTCATCGCGGGTGACGGCCTCGACACGGGCCATGACGGTGTCCGGGCTGACCAGCTTGCCCAGGGTCAGCTGGAGGCGCCCGAGGCGCATCATCCGGTTGGTCGTGCTCTCCAGACCCATCATCAACCCCGCCTTCAACTGCGCCCGGGCCCGTTCGAGCTCTTCCGGACGGGGGCCCTCCCGCCGAAAGCGGGTGAACTCCTCGAGAATGATCTCCAGGACCTCACGACTCTTGGCCGGGCCAACCCCGGCATAGGTCGTCAGAAGGCCGGCGTCCCGGTACGAGCTGGTGTAAGTGTAGATTGAGTAGGCCAGTCCGCGCTCCTCCCGGATCCGCTGGAAAAGGCGGGAACTGGTTCCACCGCCCATGATCGTGCTCAGGAGTTGCGAGGCGTAATAGGCCCGACTCTCCGAGGCCGCTTCGCTCGGTCCGGCCAGGCAGAGGTGGACTTGCTCGCTGTCCTTGGGCCTCAGGACCCGTCCGGGCTCCTGTTTCGGCGGTCCCTGGCGCCGGCGGGGAGAATCCCCGGTCAACCCGTCGAGACGCGCCCGGACCTCCTCCAGGACCTGGTCTTCGTCGATCCGCCCGGCGACGGCCACGACCAGGTTGTCGGGCGTGTAGCGAGCCCGATAGAGACGAGTCAGCCGGGCGCGGTCAAGGCCGCGGACTACCTCCGCCGGCCCAAGGATACTTCGACCGAGGGGATGCCCGCCCCAGGAAGCCTCGAGGACGAGGTCGTGGATGAGATCGTCGGGGGTGTCCTCATAAGAGCTGATCTCCTCGAGGACGACGTTGCGCTCCCGGTCGATGTCCTCAGGGTCGAAACGCGGGTGGGTGAGCATGTCGGTGAGGATGTCGAGGACCAGGGGAAAATGCTCGTCGAGGACCCGGGCGTAAAAACACGAGTACTCCTTGCCGGTGAAGGCGTTCAGTTGACCGCCCACGCCGTCGATGGCCTCAGCGATGTCCCTCGCGGTCCGCGTCTCGGAACCCTTGAAGAACATGTGCTCGAGGAAATGGGACAGGCCGGCCTCGGTGCCGTCTTCATCGCGCGACCCGGCCCGGACCCATATCCCCACGGCCACCGACCGGACG
>DASXUT010000135.1 GCA_036504675.1 Bacillota bacterium
ACGAGGCGCGGAGCGCCGCTCAACCGGTTGCCGAGATAGCCGGCGGCCACCGAGAGCGGGCTGATGGAGGCGATGGGCTCGGCCTCGACGAGATCCGCCACCCACACCCCTCGGACACCGGTGTACGGGTTGTAACGGAACATCGCCCCTCCGCTGACCTGATCGAAGTAGGGCCCCGTCTTGACGAAGTCCCTGACCTTCGCCCGGAAGCGGAAGAACTTCAACTGCTGGGTCATCACCAGGCCGGCCAGGCACGGGTCGGCGGCCAGGTTATCGCGGGTCTTCCAGATCAGGAACTCGCCGAAGATGATCGTCTTCGGATCGGCCGCTTGGACCGACAGGATAGGGACGACGTTCGGCCGACCGTCGGCCGACCGGGTGGCCAGGAACTTGGGGGTCATCTCCCCGGCCAGCATCAGCATCTGTTCGTCATTGAGTCGCTCGGGCATGTCCGTCGTTCCTCCCATCGTCGCTTCGGAATCGGCCGGAGACGTGGACCTCGGCCAGGCCCTCGGCGGCCATCGCCGCCTTCAGGCGGTCGAGGTCTTCGCGCCGGCAGAGGGGCAACCCGCCAAGCTTGTACGGTAGGCCGACCCGGGCGTAGTCGCCCTCGGCCAGGTTGTTGTAGGCCAGCAGGTCGACCCGAATAGACCGGGGACCGAGGCCGGGGGTGGCCGCTCGGGGTAGAACCTCAATGATGAACCGGGCGACGGCCCGGACGTTGTCCTCGTCGTCGGTGCAGCCGGGGATGACGGGCACGCGGACCCAGACGACGGGCGTGTCCCCGGCCAAGTCGCCCCCGGCCAGCCGGCGGAAGTTGGCGTCGATCAGCTCGAGTCCGACGCCGGTCAGCTCCTGGTGGCGGGCCGGGTCGCGGTGCTTGAGGTCGAAGAGGACGAGGTCGACGGCCACCGCCAGGCGGTCGAAATCGGCCGCCGGCAAGTGTCCCGAGGTGTCCAGGGCGACATGGACGCCGGCCGCCCGTAGGCGCTCGGCGGCGGCGATGACGAAATCGGCCTGCCAACCGGCTTCCCCGCCGGAGAAGGTCACCCCGCCGCCGGAGGCCCGGTAGAAGGGCTCGTCCCGAAGGAGTTCGCCGACCAGGGAATCGACATCGACCCGGCGGCCGACCACCTCGATCGCCTTGCGCGGGCAGGCCGTCGCGCAGGCGTGGCGGCAGGATGGGTCGTCGTGACCGATGAGGCAACGGGCGCGGTCGATGATCGGATCGGCCGGCCGGTCGGCGGCCCCTCCGGCGGTCCCCGGGGCCACGGCCTTCCGCGGACACGCCGCCACGCACCGGTAGCATCGGGCACAGCGGGCCGCGGTCCAGGCCAGCTGGTCGGGAGCGGTCAGGCCCTCGGGGTTGTGGCACCACCGACAACGGAGCGGGCAGCCCTTCATGAAGACGGTCGTCCGCAGGCCGGGTCCGTCCTCGGTCGAGAAACGCTGGACGTTGAAGATGCGGGCGGCAAGGGCGCTCACGCCCGGTGGCTCTCCCTGGCGATCAGCTCGTCCTGCAGCTCCCGCCCGAGGTTGACGAAGTACGCGTTGTAGCCGGTCACCCGGACCAGGAGGTTGCGGTAGTCGTCCGGGTGGGCCTGGGCGGCCCGCAGGGTGTCGGCGTCGAGGATGTTGATCTGCAAAGCCGTTCCCCCGACCTCGCCGTAGGCCCTCAGGAGGGCGGCGAACTTTCGCCGGTGCTCCGGGTCGGCCAGGACGGCCCGGGAGAAGGACATCGTGTGCGAAGCCCCGTTGGGCGCCGAGGCCAGGCCGAGGGACCCGACCGAGCGGATGACCGCCGTCGGTCCGCTTTCGTCCCGGCCGGCGACCGGACAGACGCCGTTGGAGAGGGCCCGCCCGCGCGGCCGTCCGTCGGGCGTGGCCGCCAGCAGCGGGGCGTAGCCGATCCAGTAATTCCACGACAGGTAACCGCCCCGGAAGCGGCGGCCGGTGGCCGGCGAGGTGTGCTTCAGGGCCTCCTCCGTCCAGAGGGACGACAGTTCGCGGGCGATGCCGTCGGCATAGGGGTCGTCGTTGCCAAACTTCGGGGCGTGGTTGACCAGGATGTCCTGAAGCTCCTCGTGGCCCTGAAAGTTGTCCTTGAGGGCCCGCACGAGGTCGGCCATGGGCAGGCGTCGGTCGTCGTAGACCAGCCTCCTCACGGCGGCCACGGAATCGGCCAGGGTGGCCAGCCCGACCCCCTCCAGGGTGATGAAATTGAAGCGGGCCCCGGCGTTGGTGACGTCACGACCTTGCTCGACGCACCCGTCGACGAGGAGCGAGAGGTATGGCGTGGGTTCAAAGCGTGAGCGGATGGCGTCGGCCTCGGCCGCCAGTTCGACGACGTGTCGGCAGACGAAGAGGAGTTGGGCCTTCACCGCGCTCAGGAACTGGTCATAGGTGTGGAAGGTAAGTGGATCTCCGGTGCGCGGTCCGAACTGCCTACCGGTGGCCAGGTCCCGGCCGTCGTTCAAGGCCAACTCGACCGCCTTGGCCAGGTTCACGTTGGCGTCGACCGTACCCGAACGGTCACAGCCCTGAAGGGTGTTCTCCAGGCAGCCGACCGGGGCATAGTCCCAGAGGAGTTCCTCGGGCAGACCCTCGGTCCTCAGGGCGGCGATGGCGTTCTCGTCGAAGTTGAGGAGGAACGGCGCCCCCTGGGCCCTGGCGACGGCCTCGACGATCCGGTCGAGGAGGTCGTCCGGCGTCCCCCGGTGCAGCCGGATGTTGGGCTTCGGCTCGAGCAGGTTCATCTCCTCGATGACCTCGATGATCAGGCGGGTCAGGTCATTGGAGGCGTCGCGGCCGTCCGGCCCGAGGCCGCCGACCGTCAGGAGCTGACCAAAGCCCGAGTTGATGCCCTGGTTCGTGCCGACCCGGCCCTGATAGTCGTAGGCGTAGTTGTGCTTGATCCACCAGGCCTCGAGGAGCTCGCGGGCCTGGTCCCGGGTCAGCCTGCCCGAGTTCAGGTCGCGATGGAAATACGGGTAGAGGTACTGGTCGACCCGGCCGTGGGAGAGGCCGGCGCCCGGGTAGGACTCGGCCGCCATGACCAACATGTGGGTAAACCAGAGGGACTGGAGGGCCTCCCAGAAGTCGCCGGCCGGCTCCCAGGGGACGCGGTCGCACTTGGCGGCGATGGCCTCGAGCTCGGCCCGGCGGGCCAGGCCGGGCTCGGTGGTGGCCAGCCGGCGAGCTTCCTCGGCATAGCGGCGGGCGATGATCCGCGGGGCCTCGCAGGACAGGCGGAACGACTCGAGGGCGGCCCGCCGGCCGGCGGCGGACGGCGCCGGCCCCAGGGCGGCGATGGCCGCGTCGACCTCGGCGGCGATGCCCTTGAAGCCCTTTTCGAGGACCTTCTTGTAGTTCGGGATGAGATGCCCGGGGACGGCCCCGGCGTTACCGATGCCGGCGTTGTGGGCCTCGGCGACCCGCTTGACGAAGGCGTCCTCGGCCTTGCGCCAGCGGGCGGCCTCCGCCTTGCCGAGGGTCCGCGACAGGGCCGTGTTGAACTGGCCGCCGACGATCAGTTCGCGGTCGAGGATCTGCACGGGCAGGTGCTTTTCGAGGACGAGGTTGAAGAAGAGGGCCCGCCGCACGGGGATGGGCCGGCCGTACAAGTCGGCCGGGACGTCAACGCGCTCGGCCATGGCCAGGAGCGAGTCACTGAAGGACGGGAAAAACACGTAGGTCTCCGGGACTACGCCCCAGTTGTGGGGGGAATAGACGAAGTCCCAGGGGACGCCGGTGGTGTACGGGCGGACCTCGTTGCGGAAATACGGACGGTCGCGGAAGGAGAAGTACTCCTGGCGCAGTCTCCGGATACGGGGGCTGAGCCCTTTGCCTTCGGACCAGATCTCGCACTGCGGGGCGGGCGGAACGGCCATGGATTGAACGCCTCCCCTGGCGGCCGGCGGTGGCGAACGGTGAAGCGTTGTTCCGCCGACCACGTTACCGGACTATTCCGTTGGGCTACTTCTACGGGTGACGGACGTTTCCTGCCACCGGCCCGGGGATCGAAAAGCCCGCCTTCCGTGGAGGATAGGCGGGCGCTTGGGACGGTTGGGGAAGGGGATCCCGGTGACGACGACGTCCCGGCCGAGGTATTGCTGGAAGACGGCCGTCTGGCCGATGAGCATCCAGCCGTTGACGGCGTAGTAGCCCCCCTCGAGGTCCTCGTAAGTGACCTTGCCGGTCAAGGTCACCGCGGCCGGGTTGGATGGGGGGGTGGCCAGGGCCGGCGTGGCTGTCATGGTGAGAATGATCAAGGCCGTTCCGAGGGCCTTCTTCCACTGCTTCAACGGAGACACCCCCAGAGTAGGATTCCACCTTACTGACGGCATGGCTGGGGTCTTTGTTCCAGAAGGTCGCCACAATTAGCCGACTTACCTGCGCCTTTTCGGGCATGCGGGCCGCGCGGGGACAGGAAAAGCCTTCCGCGTTCCGGCGGAAGGCTCGCCTTGTCAGCTTCGGTTGGCCGGCGGGCGGGCCCGCCGGCCGTTTTCACTCAGGGTCCCTGGCTTTCGACGATGACCGCATAGCCGTTGGCATCGGTGATGATCCGCAGCTTGTCACCGGCCGACAGGGCGTCGGCCCCGACCTCGCTCCCCGCCTTGATGACCACCGCGTCCATGAGCAGCGGGACGGTCCTCTCCCCGCCGGCCGTCTTGACCGTCAGGACAGCCGGCCGGTCGCCCTCGACGGCGGTCAGGGTCCCGCTGACCTCGAGGCTATCGACGCTTGAGCTGACCAGCCCGTCCAGCCGGTTCAGCATCGTTGACAGCTCCGCCCGGCTGAGGGACTTGGTCGGCAGGAACTTCCCGTCGGCCGACCCCTTGATGAGGCCGCGGTCGACGGCGACGATGACGTAGCCGCGGGTGGTCCCCGGGATGGCCGCGTCATCGACGAAGGCAGTCTTCTCCCGCATCCGCCCCTGGGCCTCCTGAACGGCCGTCGGGCCCAGCGCTCTGACCAGCATGACGGCAGCCTCAGCCCTCGTGCACGGCTCGGAAGCGCGGAGGCGACCGCTTTTCACGTCAACCAGGTCGTGGGCGACGGCGGTGGCCACGTAGCCGAGGCCCCACGCGGGAATCGAACCACCGTCGCTGTATGGTAGGCTGCTCATGGTCGCCGCGGAGTCCCTCGCCTCGGCCTCGAGGCCGGCCAGGCGCTCGGTCATGACCAGGGCCTCCAGCCGGCTGACCGGGCTGTCCGGACGCAGGGAACCGTCGGAGAAGCCCTTGATGATCCCCTTGGCCAGCATCGGTCGGATGTACTGAGCCGACCAATGGTCCGCCGCGTCGGCCAAGGTCGGGCCTCCATAGACTCTGAACGGGCCGGCCTGGCGGGCCGCCAGAAGGTAGTCCTTGATCGCCAGTTGGTCGAGCAGGCTCTGGGTGGAGGTGTTCTGGAAGAGGATGGTCAGGGCGGCCAGGGCCTCTCTGGCGGCTTTCACCCCGTCGGAGTATACGCCCAGGGACACCGGCTGGACCCGGTCCGTTCCCGGGAGGACGGTGTCCCAGTAATTGACCGCTCCGACCAGGGCTCGTAAGGCGTCCATGACCCGGTGCTCCTGAAGGGCGGTGGTGGCCAGGTCGACCATCGCCCGGGCGAAGGCCCGCGGCGCCTGCGCAGCCGGCGCGGTGGCGGGCTCGGGCCAGGCCAGGAGGGCGATCGTCCCCCGATCCTTCAGGACGTACCCCTCCTGCAACTCAAGGCGGAGGCGGTAGGGCCCGGCCGTCTGGGCCAGATCGACCTGGGCCTCGAAGCGATTCCCATTGAACTTGAGGGGGCTGACGGGGCCGACGACGGTCAGACCGTCGGCCGAGACCGGAACGATGTTGCCGACGGTGGCGTCGGCCGCGCCCGTGAGGGTCACCCGCAGTCGCGGCGACCCATCGACCGCGGACACCGGCCGGGCGGCGACAGCCCAATTCCCCTGACCGTCGGCGGCCACCGCCCCAAGATCGAGTCTCCCGCCCTCGGCGAGAGCGACCGCCCAGGGGTCCTCGGGGGTATCGAGGACGAGGAAGGCATGCTTGTAGGTCCCATCGGCCTTGATCGTCAGGTCATAGAGGCCGTCGCGGACCGGCAGGTAGACCCGGTCCACCTGGCCGGGCGTGACCGGGTTGGAGACCGAGAACCTCTGCACGCTCTTGGGGTTGGCGGTGATTTGGGTCCCGAAGAGGCTCACGGAGACTGAGGTGACGCGGCCGGCGTCGTACGAGAAATGGGGGCTCGCGCTGGAGACGCCTTCGTCGCCCAGGCCGAACCCGGTGACGGCGGAAGGCCGGTCGGTCGAGTGATCCTCGACCGCCCCCGCCCGGCGGTCGGTGAAGAAGTGCAGGTCCTCAACATCGTAGCTGGTATTGAAGGACGCTGGCGAGGACAGGCTCCCGTGGTCCATGGACTGGTCGGAGGAGGCCTCCGGCATCTGGAAGGCCAGCAGGCCTTCGGGGGAGTCGAGGGAGAAGATGAAGTACCTGGAGACGTCGCGACTCCCCGACCATTCGCGGCTCAGGGCGAACGACTGCCCGAGCCGGGCCACGGCGAGCGCCGGAACCGGCGACGCCCCGGCCATGTACCAGTCACGGTCAGGGACCCGGTCGATGCCCATGACATTGGTCAGGGGGGCCAGGGCGCCCAGTTCCAGGCCGTCCCTCCAGCGTTTGACCAATTCTTCCATCTCGGGGGGCTGGAACCCGGAGCCGGCCAGCTCGATCAACCAAGCCTTCAGCTTATCAGCCAGTCCGTTGTCGATCGGGTCACCCCATTCTGAGCTACTGACCCACTCGGCCGCGGCGGCGTTCCCCAGGGCGACCCGGAAGTCCTCAGCGAAGCAGTGATAGACCTCGCTATCCATGCGGTCGGCGGGGATCCCGCGGAGGGCCTTGTACTCGTTCCAACGGCTCGGGTTTTTGACCGGGTCGGCCAGGAAACGGTCGCTGAACAGGTGGCCGAATCCATAGACGACGTTGTGGGCGGTCGGCCGTGCGCTGGCCCCGAGGAAGAGCTTACCCTCGCCGAAGACGACCCCGACCCGGTAGTCAGGGGCAGTCTGGTCGACCAGGTTGTACGGCAGGCAGTAGACCTCGAGGGGCCAGCCGGTGTCGGTCCGAAAGGCGTCGTCGACGATGGGCAGGTCTTCCAGGGCCTTGATGGCCTCGGAAGCCTCCGGCCAATCTTCGGCGGCGGCCCAGCCCTCAGCGAAAAAGTCGCCATACTTGAAGACAGGCGGATAGTACTGGCTCGGCAACTGGACACTCTTCTCGCCCCACGGTCCGGGCTCGGAGTCGTAGGCCTCGAGGATGGCCTTTCTGGCCTTCTCCGCCGCGTCCAGAGTGAGCACCTTCAGGCTGGTCGTCAGGTCGTAGACGATGAACCCTCGGTCGCTGCGGTATCCGGCCTGTCCCTGGGTGGCGTCGAGGAGGTTCCCGATCTCGAGGGTCTCCTTGATGATCGTCACCAGGACCTCATTGGCCTGAATCGGCAGCTTGGCCACAAGGTCACGGAGATGGGCCAGATCGGCCTCCCGCCAGTCCTCGGCGTCCAGTGGGTCCAGAAAGGAAACGGAGACCCGCGTATCGAGGGTGACCTCGGCCGCCAGGGCCGGGGCCGGGGCGACCGGGAGCAGCAGGGTAAGGGCCAGGGACAAGACCAGGGCAAGGGCGGCTCTCATCATCCGAAGCTTCACTCTCCCCGCAATGGGTGTTAGTCACACCACCGTAAAAGGTGTCCAGTCTACTCATCGGCGGATGGGGGCTCGCTCTTTACAGAGGCTTGCCGATAGCCCGGCTCGTCGGGGAGACCGGAGACAAAAAAAGAACCCGCCTTCGCGCTCTTTCAAGCCCGAAAGCAGGTCTCGTCGTCAATTGGCTTCGAGTGAGTCGGTAAGCCGAGTTCAGTCGTGAACGGTCATCTATCTAGGGGCGACGTCACCGTCGTCCTCCAGCGACCAACCCGGGAAGTACGCGGGCCACATCAACCTTCCCCTATTTGGTCTTGCTCCGGGTGGGGTTTACCTAGCCGTCCGGTCGCCCGGACGCTGGTGCGCTCTTACCGCACCGTTGCACCCTTACCCGACCAGCCACGGCCTCGCGGCCGTCGCGCGGCCTAAAGCCGCTGGTATGATCGGGCGGTTTATTTCTGTGGCACTTTCCTTGAGGTTACCCTCACTGGGCGTTACCCAGCACCCTGCCCTATGGAGCTCGGACTTTCCTCGAGCGCGACCTTGCGGCCATTGCGCTCGCGACCGTCTGACCCACTCAAAGCCTTATTGAACTTATCTTTGAACCTTCGAAACGGCCACGAATCATTGTCGCAACTCATTCCAGAAGAACATCATAGCACGTTTGACGGCAGCAAGTCAAATTCGTGGACCGCGGCTGTCGTGGACCGCGGCGAGGCTATTTCGTGAACACCTGCGGCACGGTCGAGGCTTCGGGCGGAGCTTGGAAGAATGGCTTCTCGCCGTAACCGGCCATCCGGGCGATGAGGACCGTCGGGAAGACCTTGACTCGCGTGTTGAAATCGGCCACTTTCTCGTTGTAACGCCCGCGCTCGGTGGCGATGCGGTTCTCCGTGCCGGCCAGTTCATCCATCATTCGAATGTAGTTCTCGTTGGCTTTGAGCTCCGGATAGGCCTCGCGAATGACCAGCAGTCGTGACAGAGCGCTGTAGTACTGCTTGTCGAGGGCCGCCTCCTGGTCGGGCGTGGGGGCGCCGCCGATCTTGGCCCGAGAGTCGGCGATGGACGTGAAGACGCCGGCCTCGTGAGCCGCGTAGCTGCTGACCGTGCTGGCCAGGTTGGGGATCAGGGCATAGCGCCGCTGGAGCTGGTTCTCGACCTGGGCCCACTGGGCCTTCACCGCCTGGTCCTGGCGGATGAGACCGTTGTAAGACGAGACTCCCCAGCCGCCGGCCATAAGGATGACCAGGACGATGACGCCGAGGATGACGAGCGGGGTATTGCGCATGCGTGTCTTATCCTCCGTCCGATGATTCGGGCCGATGGCGGTGGGGCCGGTTCCGACAAGAGTCCCGCCGCCCGGTTCAACTCCCGATGCAATTCTAAGGTCTCGGACCGCTTTTGGCAAGGCCATCGATGCCGGCGGCTCTCTCCTATGGTCCGAGGACGGCCCTGACCCCGGCGGCCTCGTCCCCCTTGGCCGGGCGGGGCTGGGCGGCCCGGATGACCAGCGGTTCGACGTCGAAGCCGACCACCCCCGAACGGCTCAGGCGGACGGTCAAGAGGGCACTCTGGGCGGCCTCCGGACGATCTGGGTCGAAGACCAAGTTGCCCAGGCTGTAGGCAATCAAGCCGCCGTGGTAGGCCTCCAGGGGTTGAAGGACGTGGGGGTGATGGCCGAGGACGAGGCCCGCCCCGGCGTCAATGGCCGCGCGGGCCAGGTCGCGCTGGCCCTTGGTCGGCACGCGGCTGAACTCCTCGCCCCAGTGGATCGAGACGACGACCACGTCGGCGAGGCCCTTGGCCGCGGCGATCTCCTCGGCCAGGGTCCGCGGCTCGAGCATGGCCACCGCTGGTTCGTCTTCGACCGGCGCCAGGACCTCGTTGGGGAAAACGTTATAGGCCAGAAAGGCGAGCTTGATCCCATCGGCCTCGACGACCTTCGGCCGGCGGGCTTCACCCGCGTCCTTCCCGGCGCCGACCGCCGCGATCGACTCCTGGTTCAACTGGTCCAGGGTGTCCAGAAGCCCGACCGAACCGTAGTCCAAGGTGTGGTTGTTGGCCACGGAAAGGACGTCGAGGCCGGCCAGGCGGAGGGCCCGGGCAGCCTCGGGCGGGGCGCGGAAGACGAACTGTTTGGGCAGGCCCACCCCACGGTCGGTGATCGGTCCTTCGAGGTTGGCGAAGGCCAGGTCGGCCGATTTGAGGCGGGAGGCCACCCGGGCCAGCGGGTAGGACCAGCCGTGGACCTTGGTCTGGGCGGCCACGCCCCGATCGAGGAGGATGTCCCCGGCGGCGACGAGAGTCACTTCGCCGGGCTCCTTCACCGGTGGGCGCCGGCCCAGCCCGCAGCCGGTCGCGGCCAGGGCCGTCATGGCCGCCAGCGCCGTCAGGACCGTCACCAGCGCCGCCGCCCGCCGGAAGGCAACGATCAGACCAGGCCTCTTCAGCATCCCGAGGTGTAGGTCTCCCTCGGCTGGGGGATGGCCTTCTTCTTGCCTTTGATCAGCGGCGCGAGCCATTCCGGCTGGGGCGGCGCCGAGCCGTCGTTGAGCTGTCGCTGCCAGGCCTCGTCAGTCAGGCGCGCGTTGGTTGGCTGAGTGAACTCGTAGTAGGAGAAGACGGCCCCCCGGGTCAGGTAGAGCTTCCCATCGATGGGGACGACGGCATAGATCTCGTAGGCCGGCCCGACCCCCGCCTCGAGGCAGGTGCCCAGCGAGGTGTGAATGTCGGCGATGACGGCCATGTTCTTGTCGGTCTCGCTCTGGATCTCGAACCAGTGAACCCCCCCGAACGGCGACTCGGTGTCGATGACCGAGGCCGTCATGTGCTCGAGGGCGGCGCCGTAGGTGAGGATCTGGTCGTACTCGGCGCGGGTCAGCGGCTGACCGGCAAGTTCCTTCTTGGAGACGTCCTCCAGGAAGCGGACCAACCGACGGAAGTAGTGGAATTTGGCCCGCATCTGCTCGTTGAGGTAGCCTCGCTGCTCGAGGCCGGCGGCCAACTTCTCGGTGAGCCAACCGAGGCGGGCGTAGAACTCGACCTCCGGCTCGACGTAGCCGAGGATCTCCGGCGGCCCGTCGCCGCCGCACTCGGCCCCACTGGCCTTGGCGTACAGGAGCGTGTCGTGGCGAAGCTCGGCCCAGCTCCCCAGGGTCGTGTTGAGGACCTTGTCCGGCCAGGCCTGGCTGCGCATGAAGGACGGGAAGCCCTGGCCCTTGGTGGCGCACATCGCCTTCAGGGCCCACAGCCAGCCGTGGTAGACGTCGGACTGCCACTCCCCGTCGCCCATTCGGCCGAATTGATCCTTCAGGAGCCCGAGCCGGTCCAGGTAGTCCGGCCACTTCTGGTCTTCCTTGTAGAGGCCGGTCAGGTGGTCTTCGGCCCTGGCCGAGCCGAGGACGGCGGCCACGTCAAGGCCGCGCGGTATCGGTCGTTCAGGCCACTGGCTGAGCCGCTGAAGGATCTCCGAGTCGGGGATGTAGCGCTGGCCCATAAAGCGCATCTGGGCCCCGGACGGAATGCCGGCCAGCTGGTTGGCGATCCGGGGCTGGCGCAGCTTTGAGCCCTCTTCGGCCATCTTGTTGATCCTGGCCCGATCGAGGAAGTCCACGGGGCCGGCCGACTGGCCGTAGACCCGGTCCATCAGGGACTTGTATTCGACGGGGGTCAGGTCGTCGGCCTGACCGACGAAGAAGACCGTCGGCTCGTAGAGGTCCTTCCAGCTGTCGATCAGGGCCACGCCGTCCTTGCCCGGCTGATGCAGGGTGTAGGTCAGGAGGCTGGCCTCGATGATGCTCTCCGTGGCGACGACCTCCGACCCGTTGGCCGCCTGGAGCTTGAACGGGAAAGGGACCTGTCCGTACCACATCAGGCCGAGGAAGTATTGCTTGAGCTCCTCGCTCCGGGTATAGTGCCCGCGCGGGATGAACTGAGTGTAGTCGAGGAGGAACGGGAAGATGGCCGATTGGGCGCGCGCGCCGGCCGCCCGGACCTGCTGAAGCTCGGCGCCGGCCATCTCCTGGACGGACCCGGAGAGCCCCTCGGGGACATCGGCCCCGAGCAGCCTGGCGCCCACCAGGAAGTAGGCCAACAGGCAGTCGGCGTTGGAAGAGACCTCGCTCCGGGCCGCCTTAGTTCCGCCGTTTAGGTCGTGGAGCTTCATCAACTCCTTGAGCATGGACGTGGTGAACTCGCGGGCCTTCGGGTAGAGGGCGCCGGTCTCCGTCCGCCTGAGGACGAAGTCGTAGAAGACGTGATAGACCTGCAGGATCGAGTCGGTCGTGACCAGGCTCGGCACCTTCAGGTAGGCGTTGTTCTCATAGATGTAAAAGAGCTGCTGCTCGACGGTGGACCCGATGGCGAACCCGCTTTGGACCAAGGCTTTGGTCATGTCCGGGTCGAACTCGCCGAACTGCTCCCGGTTGGCCACGTTGGCCAGGCCGGCGGCCACGGAATAGGGCTTGAGGACGGCCGCGAAGTCCGGGCTCTTGAAGGCGCCGGGGTCCAACCACTTCGCGTCTTCCGGATAGACCGGGGGCGTTTCGCCGGAACCGGACGTCCCAGGGTCGCCGGTCTGGCCGGTGGTGGTGGTCCCACCAGGGCCTGGGTTTGTGGCGTTGGTACCGTCCGAATCTTCCCCCGGCGTCCGGGTTCTTCGGCAACCACCGAGCCCTGGGGCCGTCAGGACGAGGACCAGGGTGAGGAAGACGGCGACGAGACGGACTGTCCGATTACTTCTTAACATAACGCTTGGATGTTACCTCCCGGGGGCGACCGCGGCGGTGACCCGGCCGTCGGGCCGGACCGTCAGGATCTCTCCGCCCCCAAGGCTAGTGACGAAGGAATCGCCCGGCCGGTTCCAATTGGCTGGTAAGCGGATGGAGTCGACCTCGGCGAGGGCCTCGCCCGCCGCTCTGTAAATGAAGAGGGCATCCCCGCCCGGACCGCGCCGGCCGACGACGGCCAGCCGCCCTGGGGCGATGACCGAGAGCGCCGCAACCTGCCTGAAGCCTTCCACCCGGGCCCCCAGGGTTACGCCAAAACCCGACCAGTCATAGACCGAGACGGCATAACCCCCGTCCGCCTGAGTGGTGGTGGCGGCGATCTCATCGACCCCGTCGCCGTCGACATCGCCGGCGGTCAGGTTGATGAACGGGCTCGACAGGCGGGAGCCGAGCCAAAGCGGATAGGGCGACGGGTCGGGGGAGCTCGGGTGGGGGGGGCTCGGGTCGGTGTCGTCGTCCTCCGGCGGGTACAGCCCGTAGATGAACGGTCGGCGGTCATAGACGGGGTCGAAGCGGGCCGTCTTCCAGACGCCCACCAGGAGGCTCGGGCGGCCGTCCCCGGTGAAGTCGCCGAAGCCGGCCCACCAAGGGTTGACCGTCGATTCCGGGCCTCTCCAAACCTTCGCGACGGCCGCCGCCGCCCGGTCGAAGCGATAGAGGGTCAACCGCCCGCCGACCCGCGGGGGTGCCGAGCGCCAGGGGCCGCGGAACCGAAGGTGGTCGAAGAGCGTGGACGGACGGCCGTCGACGACGGCGACTAGCCAGGAGTCGGCCGCCACCCGCTGGACGGCAACGGCGGCGGGCCACGGAGAGAGAGCGCGGTCAATGGCGACCAAGACCGGGCCCTCGGCCTCGGACACCGAGAGGGTCCGGAGCCCGGCCGCGAAAACGAGGCCCCCGTCGGTGGCCGTCGGCGAGCCCAGCGGCCCCGACGACGAAAGCGCGCCGGAGGCCGGCGCGCTGACGATGACCAGGAAAGTGATGACCAGGGAGACGGCCGTCGCGATGGTCGTCCTGGCGGGCAGGCCCCGCCGTATCGGTGGCCGGAGACTCACCATTTCCGCGAGGCTCCCCCACCGCCGCTGCTTCCGCCGCCAAAGCCGCCGAAGCCGCCACCGCCCCGCTTTCCGCCGCCGCCGAACCCGCCGAAGCCGCCGAGGCCGCCCGGACCGGCGCCACCCCAGCCCCCGGTGCGACCGTCGTTGTGCCCCAACGGCGGGGTGGTGTATTCTCGTTCGATCTCGTAGCCGCACTGGCGGCACTTGTAGACTCGCTTGGCCCGACCGGGCTCGTGGGCGGTGGCCTTCTCGATCACCCGGTCGAAGCGCCACATCCGGCCGCGGCACTTTGGGCAGCGCCGAGTCAGGAAGCCGCTGAGGCCGATGACGATGACGACCACCCCGAGCAGCCCGAGGACGAGGAGCAGGATGAAGTCCCTGGAGACGAAGGCCGGGAAGACGCCGCCGACGACGCGGCCCTTGATCCGATAAGGCGTCGACAGCTCGGTCTGGGCGTCGCGGGCGATCAGGTTGGCCAGGGCCTTGGCCCCGTCGGTCAAGCCGGCGGCGTACTTGCCTTCCTTGAAGCGGGGGACGACGTAACGGTCCAGGACCGATCCTGCCGTCCCATCGGTGATCGCCCCCTCCAGGCCGTACCCGACCTCGATCTTGACCTGGCGGTCGTCCATGGCCAGGAACAATAGGACGCCGTTGCCGCGGTCTTTCTTGCCGATGCCCCATCGCTCGAAGAGCTTGACCGCGTATTCTTCGATGGTCGCCGGCTGGGTCGTCGGCACCGTGACCACGGCCAGCTCGGCCGTGGTCGTCCGCTCCAGATCGCGAAGCATCCCTTCCAGGTAGGTGAGGTCGTCGGGGCTGAAGACGCGGGCAAGGTCGCTGACGAAGCCCTCGGGGCGCGTCGGATAGCTCGGCCCGGCGGACGCCGGCGGAGCCTGGGACTGAGCCTGGGCCTGGGCCTGGGCCTGGAGCTGCGCCAAGGCCGTCCCGGCCGCGCCCAGGGCCAGGAAGGCCAAGGTCAGGGTCAAGGTCAAGGCCAGGGCCAGACCGCCACGGGCCACCCCGCTACGGGCCACCCCGGCTGGCGGCCGATCAGCTCTTCGTTTGTTCCTGCGCCGCGCCGTTCTGGCGATCATCCTTGGTCCTTCTCTCCCATTCATCGAGAGCCCGGTTGACCAGCCTGTCGGCCAGCCGGTTGGCCTCCCGCGGTACATGGACGAACCTGGTCGGTAGCTTCATGGCGAGGACCCTGGCCCGTCCGTGGAGAGGTATGAGCCCCTCGTTCCTTACTTGATACGCGCCCTTCATCTGCTTGATGAGCAACTCGCTGTCCGATCGGACCTCGATCGCCGTGGCCCCGGCGGAGATTGCTGCCTCGAGTCCACGAAGGAGGGCCCGATATTCGGCGACGTTGTTGGTGGCCTGGCCGATGAAGGCCCCCACCTGGAAGAAGGGCTCGGGGTCTCGGCCCTCGTCTGCCGGCTTACCCAGGGCCTCCCGGTCGAATAGGGCCACGCCGATGGCCGCTGGCCCCGGGTTGTGGCGGGACCCCCCGTCGGTGTAGACGACAACGGGGCGATTCGGACGTCCCTCACTGGTCAAGGCTTCTCCTCCCCGCGGGCCCTTCCAATGGCCCATCTCAGCTTAACAGAAAGGCGGGCGTTTGACCAGAGTCGGGATGTCAGACAAGGCCCGCTCAGAGACGGCACAGGACCTCGCGCAGGCCGTCGGCGATGCGCCCGTAGCGCTCGCGGACCTCGGCCGCCCGCGCCGTACGGCCGGCCGTCAACTGGCCCAGGGCCGTCTGGAA
>DASXUT010000136.1 GCA_036504675.1 Bacillota bacterium
CAGGGTCTCTCATTCTTTATGGACCCCGGACTCACCTACCTAAACTTTACACTGCCAAGTCCAGCACGGCCAAGCCGACTCGCCGGCGCAACTGCACGCGGCGCAACCGCAGCCGGCGCAACTGCAGCCGGCGCAACTGCAGCGGACGCGACTACTGCGGGTTGATCACAGGCACTCTTGCGACAATAACAGCCGCCTAATCGCCCTTGCCGCCCGGCCGCGGTGGCTGACTTCGTTCTTCTCTTCCATGGTCATCTCGGCGAAGGTCTTGCCCGACGGCTCGTGGTAGAAGACGGGATCGAAGCCATGGCCGCCGGTCCCACGCGGTGCCTCGGTGATCCGCCCTTCGCAGCTCTCTTGGACGGCCAGGGTCCGCGGGACGTCGCCGCAGGCGTCGCGCGGCCAGACAACGGCGATGGCGGCTTGAAAACGGGCCGTCCGAAGCGGCGGCGGCACGTCCTTGAGAAGCTCCAGCAGCTTATCGATGCGATCGGCGTCGTTGGCTCGCGGTCCGGCAAAGCGGGCGGAGTGGATCCCCGGGCGGCCGCCGAGGGCGTCGACCTCCAGCCCGGAATCATCGGCCAGGGCGATCTCGCCGGTATAGGCGGCCACCTGGCGCGCCTTGGCCAGGGCGTTCTCGGCGAAGGAAGAGCCATCCTCGGCTACTTCCGGAGCGTTGGGATAGGCCCCCAGGCCGACGACCGCGAGGGGCAGGTCGGCCAGGAGTTCCCGGAACTCTCGCTCCTTGCCCTGGTTGCGGGTGGCCAGGACGAGCCTCCTCACGGCCGCGCGCCGGTCGCGTCGCCGCGTCTGGCCGCGGCCCCACCGATCTTCTCGGCCAGTTCCCCGAGGACTTCCCGCTGGACCCGGACGGTCTCCCTCGCCCCGATCCGCCCCAGGCCGAGGAGCTTGTCCAACTCCTCGCCACTGAAGGTGGCTTCCTCGCCGGTCCCCTGGATCTCGATGAGCCGGCCGCCGCCGGTGAAGACCAGGTTCATGTCGACGCCGGCCGCCGAGTCCTCCGCGTAGCACAGGTCGAGCACCGGCTGGTCGGCGATAATCCCGACGCTGACGGCGGCGCAGTAGTCGGTCAGGGGTAGACGGGCGATCATCTCCCGCCGCCGCATCAGCTCCAGACAATCGACCAGGGCGACGAAGGCCCCGTTGATCGAGGCCGTTCTCGTCCCCCCGTCGGCTTGAATCACGTCGCAGTCAAGATAAATGGTGCGTTCGCCGAGGGCCGGCAGATCGGTGACGGCCCGCAGAGAACGGCCGATGAGACGCTGAATCTCGAAGACCCGGCCACCCGGATGCCCCTGGATGTAGTCGCGGGCCTGACGCGTGTTGGTCGAACGCGGGAGCATCCCGTACTCAGCGGTGACCCAGCCCTTCCCCGAGCCCTTCAGGAAGGACGGGACCTTCTCATCGAGGCTGGCCGTGCAGATCACCTTGGTCTCGCCCGACTCGACGAGGACCGAGCCCTCCGGGTGTTTCAGGTAGTGCCGGGTGATCTTCAGTGGGCGGAGCTGGTCGGGACGACGGCCATCGGGACGCGTCAAGTTCAACCACCCTTTGGTGAACGGAATTTGGGGCTGGCTGGGCGCGATTTCGGGGCTGGCTGGGCGCGATCTGCCGGGCTAGAACTCGTTAAGATCGACCAGTTGGGCCTCGCTGATCGGCCGGCCCACGAGCCTTCCCCCGATGGTCCGGAAACGCTCCGGATCGCCGCTGGTGAAATAGAGGTGCCGCGGCCCCCGGGCGGACGGCGGAGCCTCCAGCCCTTTCTGGCGAAGGGTCCCCAGGACCTCACGGGCCGTCTCTTCGGCCGGATCGATGATCATCACATCAGGTCCGAAGGCCTTCGAAATCGACCGGGATAGCGGGGCGAAGTGGGTGCACCCGAGGACGACCGTGGACGGCCGTTGCCAGACCAGCGGGGCCAGGACCGTGGCGGCCATGGTCTCGACGTCGGGCCCCTCGACGTCGCCGTTTTCGGCGGCCATGACGAAGTCGGGGCAGGCCAGACCGGCCGGCTCACCGTCGTAGCCGAGTCCGCGGAGGGCCTTCACATAGGCGCCGCTCTCGATGGTCGCCTTGGTCCCGAGGATGGCCAGCTTGCCACGATGGTCGTGGGCGGCTACGGCCGCCCGGGCGCCCGGCCCGATGACCCCGACCACCGGCACGGGTGAAATCCGCCGGGCCTCGCCGAGGCCGGCCGCGGTGGCCGTGTTGCAGGCCAGTACGATCAGCTTGACGTGGTGCCGGAGGAAGAAGTGAACGGCTTGGGTCGTGAACTCCTTGACCTGGTCCAGTGGGCGCGGTCCGTAGGGAAAGCGGCCCGAGTCGGCGAGGTAGATGAACGGCTCGTCCGGTCCCTGTCGGGTCATCTCCCGGGCCACGGTCAGCCCCCCAACGCCCGAGTCGAATATCCCGATAGGTTTAACGTCCATTCTGCCGCCCTCCGGCTTGACCCCCCTCAACAAAGCGGGCCGACCGCCCGGTCGGCCGCGACTCCTGCGTCCCTTGTCGGCTAGCTTTTGACTCTGCCCGCGGGACCGGGTTCGATGTCGCGGGTCATCAATAAGTATATCTGCTCCAGGGCTTGGATTAACCGTTCCTTCTCGCCTTCGCCGACCGATTTCGTCACCGCGGCCAAGTACTCCCGTCTGGCCGAGACGACCTGGGCGATGATCTCCCGGCCGCGATCCTTGATCTTAAGGCGGATGACCCGGCGGTCGCTCTGATCCCGCTCCCGCTCGATCAGCCGGTTCCGCTCCATCCGATCGACCAGGTCAGTCGCCGTGCTGCAAGCCAGGTAGAGATGGTCGCACAGCTCGCCCATGGTCAACTGTCCGTGATGGTCCAGGGCCAGGAGGGCGTTGAACTGCGGCGGCGTCACGACGAAGTCTTGAAGGATGTCGCGGCCGCGCTTGCGGATGATGATGCTGACCAGCCGCAAGAGCTCCTCGAGCTTTTGGACCTGCCCGTCACCCTGGGCTTTGGCCACCACATCCGCCTCCGCGCCGGCGGCGATATTTCGCCGCCCTAAACTTGCCGCAGTTAATCATAGCAAGCGCCGGGGCGCCCTGTCAATCCGTTCCTCGCTTGGCTGTTCCTCGCTTGGCGGAAGCCTCAATCGGACAGGGCCGCATCGGCCGAGGCCCGGGCGACGGCGGCCTCAGTTGACCGCCTGATAGAAGGCGGTCAGCCCCTTGGCGATGGCCTGAGCCAGCGAACGCTGGAAATTCGGGTCTTTGAGCCGCTTCTCGTCGGTGGGGTTGGACAGGTAGAGCCCCTCGACCAGGACCGAGGGAG
>DASXUT010000137.1 GCA_036504675.1 Bacillota bacterium
CGACCTTGAGGACGACCGGGTAGCCGAAGGACTCAGCGGCCTGGACGGCCTCCTCCGGGTCGCGGGCCAGGACGGCCGGGGCCGACGGGATGCCGTAGGCGCGGACCACCCGGGCGGCCTCGCTGCCGAGAAGGACCCGCCGATGGTCGTCGCGGACCTTCTCGAAGATCCCCGAGACGAGGGTATGGTCGACGTTCTCGAGACGTTCCGGACGCCCCACGGCGGCCAGCTGTCTCATCTTGGCGTAACGGACCATCCCCTTGATGGCCTGGATGGCCGGCTCGGGGAAGGCGAAGGTCGGGATGCCGTTCCGGCGGAGGACCTCGATGCCCTCGGCGACCCGCTCTCCCCCCATGAAGCTGGCAAAGATGGGCAGATCCGGGCGGCGCCGGTGGAGGTCGACGACGGCCTCGGCGGTCTCCTTGGGCTGGGCCTGGTAGGGCGGCGTCAGGAGGACCAGGATGCTCTCGGTCGCCGGGTCGTTGGCGATGATGTCGAGGGCGAAGCGGTACCGGGCTCCATCGGCCGTGCCAATGAGGTCGACCGGGTCGTAAAGCGCGCACTCGGCCGGCAAGCCGGCCCGAAGGGCGTCGATGGTCTCCTTCTGGAACCTGGCCATGCTCAGGCCATTGGCTTCAATGGCGTCCGAAGCGATGATCCCCGGACCGCCGGAGTTGGTGACGACGGCCACCTTTTCGCCCTTGGGGATGGGCTGGTTGGTGAACGCGGTGGCCAGGCCGAAGAGTTCGTCCATGGTCCTGGCCCGGATGACCCCGGCCTGCTTGAAGGCGGTATCGTAGGCGAGGTCGGAGCCGGCCAGGGCGCCGGTGTGCGAAGAGGCCGCCTGGGCACCGGCCTGGCTGGTGCCGGACTTGAAGATGATGACCGGCTTCTTCCGGCTGGCCTCGCGGGCCACCCGGATGAACCGCTTGCCGTCGTTGACTCCCTCAATATAGGCCAGGATGACCTTGGTACTAGAGTCGTCGGCGGCGTCCTCGATGAAGTCCGTCTCCGTCAGGTCGGCCTTGTTGCCGAGGCTGATGAACTTGGAGAAGCCCAGACCGGCCTGGAAGCTCCAGTCGAGGATGGCCGTCTGGAGGGCGCCGCTCTGGGAGACGAAGGCGATCTCGCCCTTGAGGGCGAAGCCGGACGCGAAAGAGACGTTGATCGGGGTGTGGGTGTCCATCATCCCCAGGCAGTTGGGCCCGAGGGTGTGCATCCCGTAGCGGTGGCAGATGTCCAGGAGCTTGCGCTCGCGTTCGAGTCCTTCCTTGCCGACCTCCTTGAAGCCGGCCGTGATCGTCACCAGGTGCTTGACGCCCTTACGACCGCATTCCTCGGCCACGTCAAGGACGGCCTGCGCCGGGATGACCAGGGCGGCCAGTTCGATCGAGCCCGGGACGTCGCTGACCGACTTATGACAAGGAAGCCCAAGGATCTCGGTCTCCTTGGGGTTGATTGGATAGATCTTGCCTTTGTAACCGCTCTCGACGAGGTTCTTGACAACGATGTGGCCGGTCTTGCCCTCGGTCTTGGAGGCTCCGACAATGGCGACCGACTGGGGGTTGAAGAAAGTCGACAGCGACGGCTGCGGCACGGGATCCACTTCCTTCGCGGCGGCGCGACGACGATTGTCGTTCTGGCGGTAGGCCATGGCCATGTACCTCAACTCCTTGAACGAAGGTTGGAGTGACGAAAGGTTGGAGGGTAGTTCAAAGGGTGAAAGAACGGCCAATTGTTTTCAGCGCTCGATAAATCCTCAGAGCATAGTCTAACACAATTTCCAGGGCCTATAAACCCCCAGGACCAAATTGGCGCTTTTCGTTTTTCCACTCAATTCCGAATCCGGTCTTACCGAGGCCGGGCCGTAGGCTCAGGTAGATGCAGGTTGGCTGGCCTCCCTCTCCCCCCGCCCGACTATCCCGGCCACGGCCGGAACATAATAAGAACCCGCGACTTCCCGGACCTGTTGTCCGGGGCGCCGTGGGCGACGGTCAAAGAGGGGCAATAGCCAGCGACCGAGAAGGGAGCAAGAACCGATTGGGCGACATCTACCGGGCCACTCTTGCCGGCAGCGTCTGGGCCACCCTGGCCAAGGCGGTCATCCTGCTCGGCGGCTACCTGGTCAACCTGTCCCGGTTCAACCTTTATAACCTGCTGGGGAGCATCTTCGTGCGTTCGGTGCGGGCTCCGTGGAGCCTGGTCAATGCGGTGGGCTTGGGCATCGACCTGATCCTCGGGATCGCCGCCGGACTGATCTACGCCAGCCTGGCCAAGGACCGCTCGAACGTCTTCTGGGGGGCGATCTACGGGATCGCCCTGTGGATCATCAGCGGCCTGTCCATCTTCGCCTTCAGTCTGGGGCCGACCCTCTGGTCGATGGGTTCCCGGACGACCATGGCCACTCTCACCGGCTATCTGGTCTACGGGGCCGTCTTAGGGGCGACCCTGGCCACCGCCGTCAAGAGCGACAAGGCCCGGGCATAGGGAGACCGCCGGCCGGTCGCCGGCGCCGGCCGGCGCGTCGGCCGGGCGATAACCGGGCGGGACGGGTTGGGGAGGAACGGGCAAGGTCCCTCCGGCCACCTCCTTGATCACCCTGGCCAGGGCCCACAGGTCGAAAGGCTTGCTCAGGTGGCGGCAGGCGCCGGCGGCAAGGGCCCGTTTGGAGACGTTGGGATCGACTTGGCCGGTGAGAGTGATGACCCTGATCCGTCGGTTGGCCTCGGTCACCAATCTGGCGGCGACGAGTCCGTTCATGACCGGCATCGCCACGTCCATCACGATGACATCTGGTTGCAGCGTACCGGCGAGGCGGACGGCCTCTTGCCCGTCGGCCGCTTCACCGACCACGATGAACTCGCCAAAGCGGGTGAGGAAGAGCCTGATCACTTCTCGGGTCGGCGCATAGTCGTCGGCAAGCAAAACCCTGACCATCCGGTCCACCCTTTTTACCCGTTTTACCCCACGGGGGTATAGTAGCTAAGTCAGCGGCTCCGTCATTTCCCGACCTGTTTTCGTCTTCCTCCGCGCCGTTCCTTCTGACATCAGGAGCCTTTTCATCGACACCTGTCGACGGCATGGGACACGCTATCGCGCCTAGCTGGCTGAAAGCCGGTGGGCGCGTCGAACGTTTCACGGCGATGGAGCGAGAATCGCCGAGAAATGGTTGGTGTCGGTTTCGACCGCCAGATACCCGACCGAACCGCCGTTGTCGAAGGTCAGCCGACCGGTCCCGCTGGACCGGGCCACGGCATACTCCGGCGAGACCGGCAGGGCGACAGCCACCCCCCTCAAGGAGGCCGGCCCCGCCATCTCCACAATGACGGTCGGGCCCGCTTTCCAGACGGCCAGTTCGATTCGTTCGGCCTGGTTCAGGAAACGGGCATAGGCGCTCATCGGGGCCACCGTCAATCGCCCCGCCGCCAACTGCGTCCGGACTTCGCTGATGAGCGCCCGCCAGATGATCGGGCGGTCGGCGAGGCTCGCCGGGTGCAGGTAGAACAAACGGATCTCGCGTCGTTGAGCGGCCCTGGCGACCAACGCGCGGACCTCCTCGGCCACCTCCTCGGGTGACCGTCCGGCGGCCAGCATGCTCTCGGGGCACAGCCCGTATTGATCGCCGCTATAGCCGAAGTGCCAGAGTCGGCTGAGCCCCTTCCCCTCTACCCAGGCATGGGCCGGCGGCGCGTCCTCGCCCCCCGGGTAGGCCGCCGCCAGGACGCCCCGCCGGGCCAGGTGGTCGTCGGTATCACGGTCATGGACCCCTCCCGGGGCGCTGTATTCGAGGACCGGGCGCCCGACCACCGCGGCCAGGGAATCGAGGCTCTGATCGAGATACCGTCGTCTGACTGGCGCCAGCCAACCGGCCGAGGAGCCGGCCCAGCCATCGTGCATCCAGCCCCCGTGGGCCCCGACCTCGCCATGGCGGGCCAGCTCTTGGACGAAGGGGCGCCCCTTGGCCGGGCTGTCGGCATAGACTCCCAGGCCGTCCCCGGGCCGCAAGTCGTCCGGACCAGGGGTGACATGAACGGACAGCCTCAGGTCCGGCGGGAAGACCTCCCGCCGGAACAGCCGGTCAAGAGCCCCCAAATAGGCGCTGGAGCAGACGTGCAGGTTGATCACCAGACCACCGACGCCGCCCGGGGACATCACGATGCGTGGCGTCCCCGCCAACTCATCGAGGAAATACTTGAGGAGGACGCGGAAGAGGGCGTCGTCACCGACCCGCTTCTCCTCGGCCGGGTGCCCGTTGATGAAGACGGTCAACCCGCCGCCGGGGAAACGGTGAAGCCAGACGTCAGGAGCGACCAAGACCGCCCCCTTGGGGGCGACGGCCCGCCGCGGGCTGGGCATCGGGATCAGCCCGACCGGCCTGAAGTAGGGGCCGTCGAGGATCCCCGGGTCGATCAGAGCCGTGACCGGTGAGCCGGGCGGAAAGGTCCACAAGGTGGGCGGGGCCACGCCCCCGGGCGCCTCGGAGTCCAGCGGGGTCAGGCCCAGGAGCCCCCAGAGTCCGGCGGCGTCGCCCCCTCCCCCGTCGCCGGCGGTCCAGGCACAGACCAGCTTTCCGCCATGGTCACGGACGTAGGAGGCCAGGACTTCGACCGTGCCCGGTGGGAGGGCGACGTTCTCGGGCAGGATGACGGCCGAGTAACCCGCCCTCAGGTGGGTCGGCCCCAGCCCCTCGATCTCGATCGGGGTCAAGGTGCCCGTGGGATACCCCTCGTCGCCCAGGAATCGCCAATAGATGGCGCGGGGGGTGGGTTCTTCCGGGTTCGTCGCCGTGGTCCCCGGTCCCACCAAGCCGACCCTTAGTCGGAGCCCGGGACGGCCGGCAGGGTCCCGGGGGGATGGACTTGTCGGCCCCAGGGGACGGCCGGTCCACCCGGCAAGCTCCCCGCGGGCGGCCACGCCGGCACCCAGGTCACCGGCGTGACCCTCCGAACCTTTCCTCCGCCAGTCAATCCCCTCGCCGGTCAGCCCAGTCCCTGAGAAGAGGATAAAGGCCAGCAGGACGGCGCCGAAGGCGCGGTGGGCGGGGGCCGATCGCCGCCCGGGCCTCGCTCCGGCGCGTTCTCCCGTAAGACGTCTCCAGGGTCTCTGCGTCAAGTCGACCTCCCCGGCGGTCCATCGACCGCCCGACAGTATCCTTCCCCGGCCGACGGGTCGCCCCGGCCCGCAGGACATGGAAAAAGCCGGGGTCCCCCTGGGGAACCCCGGCTCAGCTTCATTCTCGGTGGGTCGACTGTCGAACCTATCGTCCGTCGGCGGCGTCGGAGGTCCGGGTCATGGCCCGGTCACCTCATAGAGGCTGATCTTAGGCGACGGCGATCCGGCCGCCAATCCGGGTCCGAGCTTGGATTCCAGTTCCTTGGGGACGCTGACGACCTCCGGCAACCCATCGGAGATATACCGCCGGATTGGGTCGCTGAGGTTGGAGAACCACTTGTCCAGTTCCGACTGGATGGCTTGGACTCGCGGCAGCCGGTATGGGTCAAAGCCCTTGGCGAAGGGTGATGACGCCGGCTCGGCTCCGACCAGCAGGACGGCCTTCATTTGGTAGTCGGTCCCCTCGTAGCTCCCGGACTTGAGCAGTTCCGGGTTCCGCGGGGCGATCCCGAACGGCAGGGCCAGGCTCTGGGTCTGATACCCGGGGACGACCTCGGCCACCATCTTATTGGGCCTGGCCAGCTCACGCAGGACTTCCTCGGCGCTCAGTTGGGAAAGCTTGTCGTGCCGCATGGTGTGGTTGCCGATCTCGAAGCCGTTGTTGATGAGGAAGCTTATCTTCTGCCGGGCGTAGTCCTTCTGCCCGAACGGATACGGCCACAGGACATAGAACGTTCCGGCCAGGCCGAAGTCGGGGTGCTTCTCATGGAAGGCGACGAGCATGCCGACGGCGGAATCCGGGTCGATCACCGGCTGCCCGTCCTTGATTAGGTAGCGGAACTGGCCCGGGTCGGAATCATCGAAGGTCAGGACAACCGGCGACATCCCCGCCGGCAGATCGATCTTCCCGGCCAGGTAGTCCTGGAGGTTGACCAGCCGGTAACCTTTCTCATAAAGGGTCTCGAGGTCCTTCCGGAAATTGGCCGAGCTTCGCCGCCAGCGCGCCTCCTCCCCGCCGACCTCGTGGTACTCGAGGATGAGGACGTTGCCGAGCTCGTTGGGATGGTATTGCTTCTGAATTTCGGCCAGCGTCGGAGCAGGCGGCTGAGTGACCCCGCCCGGGTCGGTGCCCGGGCCGGTGCCCGGGCCGCCTTGGCCGGGGTCGCCGGCCGGACCGCGCCCGGCGCAGCCAGCTCCCAGAACCGGAAGACTGAGAACCAAGGCCCCCAGGACCAAGACGGCCAATCCCCTGACCACGCGGCCGGTCAGAAGCCCTCCCCGATCCTCCCGACCTTTCACCTTTCGCGACTCAAAGCGGTCTTTGCCCATCACCTTCAGCGTATCCTCCGTTCGGCAGGGTCGGCCGGTCGCTGAGGGGCGACCGGGTGAACGGACCGGTCGACCCTCTCCGTCCTCTTTCGACGATACGTGCCGCTTCTCGGTTCGCCGGAAAAGCCGTTTTACCTTTGTTTCGTCGACACTTTCGGCTGGTGACTTTGTCCCATCATTGTGCTAAAATGGCAGCGGTGGTCGACCGTTCTCGGCCGGCCCGAGGAGGTCTCCAGGACATGGAGGGCACGATGAAGGCCCTTACCAAAGGCGCGGCCGGTCCAGGTTTGGAGCTCCGGACCGTCGCCATCCCCGAAATCGGTCCCCACGACGTCCTGGTCAAGGTCGAAGTGGCCTCGATCTGCGGGACGGACCTTCATATCTACAATTGGGACCCATGGTCCCAAGGCCGGATAAAACCCCCCCGGATCATCGGTCACGAATTCGCGGGCCGGATCGTCGAGCTCGGCCGGGAAGTCGAAGGCCTCAGCCCGGGGGCTTTCGTGTCCGCCGAGAGCCATACCACCTGCGGTACGTGCTATCAATGCCGGACGGGGCAGGGCCATGTCTGCCGTGACTACCGCATCCTCGGGGTCGACCGCGACGGCTGCTTCGCCGATTATGTCGCGGTGCCGGCCGCCAGCGTCTGGGTCAACGACCCTGACGTTCCGGCCGAGATCTGCTCGATCCAGGATCCCCTTGGCAACGCCATCCACACGGCCCTGTCCGGGGAGATCGTCGCCAACACCGTGGCCGTCTTCGGCTGCGGGGCCATCGGGCTCTGCGCCATCGCCGTCGCCAAGGCGGCCGGGGCCGCGACGATATACGCCGTCGACGTCAACGACTATCGCCTCGACCTGGCGCGGAAGCTCGGGGCCGCGGTGACCCTGAAGGCCGACCGCGACGATGTTGTCCGGGCCCTCCTCGATGGGTCCAACGGTCTGGGCGTAGACGTCGTCCTCGAGATGTCGGGGGCGCCGTCGGCGATCCGACAAGCCTTCGGCGGGCTGCGCAACGGGGGCCGGGTGGCCCTCCTCGGGGTGCCTTCCAGGCCGGTCGAGATGGATCTGGCCGAACAGATCATCTTCAAAGGAGCCATCGTCCACGGCATCACCGGTCGCCGGCTCTGGGACACCTGGTACAAGATGCGGTCCTTGCTGGCCTCGCGGCGCCTGGACGTGGCCCTGGTGATCACCCACCGCTTTAAGCTCGAGGAGTTCGAGAAGGGCTTTGCCTTGATGCGTTCCGGCAACTGCGGCAAAGTCGTCCTCTATCCCTGACGGCGCGGCCGGGATCCGTCGCGCCGCCCTGGAAGCAGCCTTGTGAAGGGAGAGTTGGTCATGGCTCAGGGACCCCTCGGTTTCCTTGAAGACGAGCTGAATCAGCTCAGGCAGCAGGGCATCTACCGTCCTCTGAGGGAGCTTCAGAGCGCCCAGGGGCCACGGGCGGTCATCGACGGGAAGGCGGTCATCAACCTCTCGTCCAACAACTACCTCGGCCTGGCCACCCATCCGAAGCTCGAGAAGGCGATGATCGAGTATACCGAGAAGCTCGGGGTCGGGTCGGGGGCCGTCCGGACCATCATCGGGACGATGAGCATCCACCTCGAACTCGAACGCCGCCTGGCTGAGTTCAAGCACACCGAGGCGGTGCTGGTCTTTCAGTCCGGGTTCACCTGCAACTCGGGGGTCATTCCGGCCATCGTCGGCAAGGGCGACGTCTGCATCAGCGACGAGCTCAACCACGCCAGCATCATCGA
>DASXUT010000138.1 GCA_036504675.1 Bacillota bacterium
ACGGGCAGGAAAGCGCCCCTGTCCCCGGGGGGATGGCAGGGGCGCGCCGGCCGCGGTTCACATGGGGACGGTGAGGTTGGCATCCTGGGTGTCTCCTTCAGCTTGTTCCTCCGTTCAGGAAGGCGGCGGCGCTCCGGACCAGGACGGCCACCCCGACCGGCAGGGCGTCCTCATCCAGGTCGAACCTCGGATGGTGCAGCGGATTGGTGAACCCTTTGGCCTCGTTACGGCTGCCCACCCGGAACATCGTTCCCGGGGCCCGCTGGCAGAAGTAGGCGAAGTCCTCACCGCCCATCGTCGGTTCCAGATCGTGGACCCGCTCCGGCCCGACGATGTCGGCCGCCGCCTGCTTCACCAGGTGATACATGCCGGGGTCGCTGGAGAAGGCCGGGTAACCCCGGTCGAACTCGATTTCCACGGTGGCCCGCATGGCCCCGGCGACCTCGGTCACCACCCGTTTGATGGCGGCTTGAACCTGGTCCCTGGTGGCCTCGTCGAGGGTCCGGAAGGTCCCGGTCAGGTCGACTTCGCCGGCCAGGATGTTGGACCGCGTCCCGCCGTGGATCGTGCCGATGGTGACGACGGCCGGTCGGAGCGGGGCGACCTCGCGCGAAACGATCGTCTGGAGGGCGGTGACGATCTCGGCGGCCACGGCAATGGCGTCGACCCCCTCGTTGGGATGGGCGGCGTGCCCGCCCCGGCCGACGACCCTGATGGCCACGCTGTCCGTGCTGGCCGAGTCCCCACCGGGGACGACCCCGATTTGCCCGGTCTCGAGTTCGCTGGCGACGTGCAGCCCGATTACGGCGTCCACCTTCGGATCGCCCATCGCCCCGGCCTCGATCATCGGGAGGGCCCCCCCGGGGCCTTCCTCGGCCGGCTGGAAGAAGAACTTGACGTTTCCGGCCAGGCGATCCCTGAAGCCGCTGAGGACCGTCGCCGCGGTGAGGAGCATGGCCACGTGGGAGTCATGCCCGCAGGCGTGCATCTGGCCGGCGGTCTTGGAGGAATATGGCACCTGGTTCTGCTCTTGGATGGTAAGGGCGTCCATGTCCGACCGGAGAGCGATGGTCGGCCCCGGTTGGGCCCCCCTGAGCAGGCCCATCACCGCCGTCCTGGCGGCGAAACCTGGCCGCACCTCGAGGCCCAGACGATGAAGGTGCTCGGCCACGAGGGCCGACGTCCGCTGTTCCTCGAGCCCGAGTTCGGGGTGCTCGTGGATGTCGCGGCGCCAGGCGATGGTGGTTGACTTCAGGTTATGGACGGCCTCGATGATCTCGCGGACCGAGATCAATCTAGCATTCTCGGGGGTCATGGCCTCGCCTCCTGCCGCCGCAGGTCAAGGTAGTCGGCGATGTTCGCCCGCGAGGCGACGACCGGCTCGAGCGATCCCTCGGTCGAGGTCATCAGGGCGGTCACCCCCGGGCCGTGCCCTGAGACGAAGGAATCGGTATGGATGACCACCCCGACGCTCATCGCTCCCCGTTGGTAATCGCGGCCATAGGCGGTCGAATGGTCGCGGATGGCGACGATGTCCCCCAGCCGGAGCTGGTCGAGGCCTGCTTCGACCAGGGCCGCGTGGTCGTGGGCGGTGATGTCGTAGTCGCCGCGTTCGGTGGGGGTCGAGCCGATCCCCGAGCCCATCAATTCGGGTGGGACGATCCCGACCACCGGCAGCCGGAGCTTTCCGGCGACGGCCTCGGCCCCCATGGTCTCGAAGAGACCGGGGTCGAGGTTCAACAGCTTGATCCGGGGGAAGTCCGGCAGCTCCAGCCCCTGACCATAGCCGCGGACTTGGATCCTGTCCCCGACGGCCAGCTTCTCCAGGGCCTCCTGGGGGAAGTCGATGATCACGTGTTCAATCCCGCCGTGTTTGCCGGTGACCGTCCCGATGGCTCCCTTGGCCTCGCCGGTGACGACCGTGGCCTTGTTCCCGACGCAGGACAGGGTGTTGTACCCGCCGTTGACGGCCTCGTCCTTGTCCTTCGAACTGACCCCCGGCTCGACATGGTCGGCCGCCCAGCCGAAGGCCGGGTCGCCGACCCGGACGTTGTAGGTAACGCCCCCGACCCCGGGGAGGACCCGGCCGACCCCGTCGTGCCCGACAGAGTACGGGTGTCGGAAGCTCGGCGCAGACACCCCCCCCATCACCGAAATCATCACCAGCCGGTCTTTGTTCGTCCTGATCATCGTCTCGCCCCCTCGGTTACATCGCTCCAGCAAGGTAGATCATCGCCCGGAAGGCCTTGAAGGCCGTGAGCAAATCATCGTCGGTGAAGGAGACCCGGGTCTCGTCCAGCCGCCTGACCCCCGGGATCAGCTCGGCCATGTCGGCCATGCCGGTGTTGAAGAAGCGGACTTCCAGGACGGCCGGCGGCTCGACCGCCAGGGACCGGACGGCGCCCCGCGCCGCTAGGTGGACGGCCTCTTCCGCCCCTTCCCTGATCAGCCGGCGGGCCTTGTCCGGCTGGAGGCACCGGGCCGCCACTCTGCCGCGGTGTTCTTTGACGGCCACCGTCCTGACCCCAGGCAGGATGGCCTGGGCTTCCGCGGTCACCGTCGAGTCCCCGGTGACCAGGGCCACCGGGACCCCGAAGTAGCCGGCCACGGCGGCGTTGAGCCCGCACTCCCCGTATACCTGGCCGTTCAGGGTCAGGCCGGCCACGGTCTTGCCGGAGTAGGTGTGGCTCTGGACCCCGCGGGTGCCGACCCGCGCGTGATAGCCGGTGAAGAAGGCCGCCCCGAAGTCGGGCTCGATGCCCTCCATCATCGACAGGGGCTTGGGCGCCCCGGTGATCAGCTTGGCCTCCGGGCTCAGTTCCTCGATGAGGATGTTCCGCATCGAACCGTGAGAATCGTTGACCACGACCTCGGTGGCTCCGGCGGCCAGAGCCCCTTCGATGGCCGCGTTGACCTCGGCCGTCATCAGGGCCCGCGCCCGCCCGTAGTCGGGCCCGCCGTCGGTGGTCTGGACGGCGTCGACGACCCCGCTCACCCCTTCGATGTCGGCCGAGATGAAGACGCGCATGGTGCGGCTCCTCCTTAGTCCCGCGTCAGATCGGCCACGGCGACGACCTCGCCGACGGCCTCGCCGCGGTTGTTCTTCACCGGCGGGCGTCCGAACTGGGCCAGTTCGGCCAGGTCGGCCTGGTTGATCGCGCCCATCTCGGCCAGGGCCCGGAGGACGGTCGGAGGCAGGGGGCGCGTGCTCCCGTCCTCGCACTTAGCCGCCAGGCCGAGCCGGCGCGGCCGGGAACCGACGCAGAAGACGCCCTCGGCCCCGTCCTTGGCCACCAGCCGTCCGGCCCCGACCTCGATCAGGCGGGAGGTAAAGCGGCCGGTGCCCTGGATGATGGTCGGGTTGGCCTGTATCGCCGCCACCACTCGGCTGGCCGCCGCGGCCAGGTCGGTCGGCAGGGAATCGGGGGAAGAAAGACGGGCGAAGGCCCGGGCCATGCCCCGGATGGGCAGACCGAAGACGGGCACGCCACAACCATCGACCCCGACGATCAGCCGGTCCGGGACCATCCCGGCGAACTCGGCCACCAGCGCCCGATTCATCCGCTGCACCGGGTGGTCGGGGTGGAGGTAGCCCTCGATGGGTGCGCCCATGGCCAGGGCCACGGCGAGCATCCCGGAGTGCTTGCCGGAACAGTTGTTGTGGACCTGGGTCGGCTTCCGGCCGGCGCCGATGAGGTCCCGGCCGACCTGCCGGTTGATCGGCGGGTGGATCCCGCACTGCAGGGCGTCCTCGTTCAGGCCGAGCTTGGCTAGGATCGAACGGACGGTGGCCACGTGGAAGTCCTCGGCCTCATGGGAAGCGCAGGTGATGGCCAGCTCCCTTTGGTCGAGGCCGAAGCGGTCGGCGGCCCCGCTGAGGACCACCGACAGGGCCTGGATCGGCTTGGCCGAGGAGCGCATGTAGGTCACCTTATCGGGGTCGCCGGCATGGGCGATTAGCCGGCCATCAGGGTCGCAGACGGCGATGTCCCCGCGGTGAAGGCACTCGACCAGGGACCCCCGGGTCACGTGGGCGATCACGGTTGACAAAGAATGGCCTGCCTCCCTAGGATCGATTCGACCGGCACAGGCGGGACCAGTGAGAGGCCAGGTAGGCGGCGGAGCCGGCCAATGGTCACTCCAAGCTCGCGGGCTCGTTTGCGCACGGCCTGGACCTCACCTCGCTCCGCCGCCACCGGCCGCTTCGACCAGGGCCCGGAACAGTCTCAGGGAAATCGGGTCTTTGAACCACATCCGCTCCGGGTGCCATTGGACGGCGACGACGAAGTCCCCGTCGGTCGCCTCGATCCCCTCGATCACCCCGTCCTCGGCCCTGGCCGTGACCCGGAAGCCCGGCGCAGTAGCCATGATGGCCTGGTGGTGAAAGCTGTTGACCCCGAGGTCGGTCGACCCGAGGATGACCGCCAGACGGCTTTGGGCCTCGACTCGGACCCGGTGCGCCGCCGCCCAGCGGGGTCCGTCAGTGGCGTTGTGGTTGATCGTCGTGGCCACCTCGGAGGGGATGTCCTGGACGAGGGTACCCCCGGCGGCCACGTTGATGGTCTGGATCCCTCGGCAAATGCCGAAAACCGGCAGGCCCTTGCGCCGGGCCGCCCGGTAGGCGGTCAGATCGGTGACGTCCCGGTTCGGAGAGACTGGGCCAAGCTTCGGATGAGGCTCGGCGCCCCAGTGGGCCGGGTCGATGTCGGGGCCGCCGGTCAGGAGCAGTCCGTCGACCGCCTCGATTATCGTTTCGACCAGGTCTGGGGAATCGAGAGCGGGGAGGATCAGTGGGACGCCGCCGGCCGCTTCGACCGCCCCGGTGTACTCGGTCGAAAGGCTGTTGCAGTCGACCTCCCTGAAGATCAGCTGGCTGGTGAGACCAATGATCGGGCGCATCCGGCGGGCATCCCTCCCGAGCCAAGTCTCAGCAGGTTTCAGCGCTTCCCCGTGAACTCCCCGGACAGGACGAAGAGGGCCGGGATACCCCCGGTGTGCCAGAAGATGACCGGCTGGCCAGGGAAGTACCGCCCGCCCCCGACCTGGCCGATGAGGCCGGACAAGGCTTTGCCCGAATAAACCGGGTCGGTGATGATCCCTTCCGTCCTGGCCAGGGTCTTGATGGCGGCGGTCCCTTCCGGCGTCGGGATGGCGTAGCCCGGGCCGATGTATTGGTCGAGGACCTCGATGTGCTCGGGAACGAAGTGGTAGTCGGCCCCGATCATCCCGGCCGCCAGGTTGGCCAGTTCGGCCACCTTCTCGGCGACCTCCCGGGACGGGCGGGCGACGCTGATGCCGATGCAATGCCCCTCGAACCCGCGTTCCCTGGCCAGGCACAGGCCGAGTTCGATGCCCCCCTGGGTACCGGCCGAGCTGCTGGCCACATAGAGGTCGGCCATTCTGACCCCGGCGGCGATGGCCTGGTCGGCCAACTCGAGGGTCGCCGCCACGTAGCCCATCGCCCCCAGGGGCACCGAGCCACCGACCGGGATCAGATAGGCCTTCCGCCCCTGCCGCCCGAGTTCCTCCCCCAGCACCTGCATCTTCCGCCAGACCTCGTCCTCGTCGTCGACGCCGGCGAAACGGACGTCGGCGCCCAGGATTAGGTCGAGCAGGTGGTTGCCGGCCGCCTGCCCGGGGTCCTTCCCGGACAGCATCAGGATGACGTCCAGGCCGTAGCGGGCCCCGAAGGCCGCCGTCTGCCGGGCATGATTGGACTGCACGGCGCCGGTGGTGATGAGCGTGTCGCAACCCTTGGCGAGCGCGTCGGCGACGAGGTACTCGAGCTTTCGGACCTTGTTCCCGCCGGTGGCCAGGCCGGTCAGGTCGTCGCGCTTGATGAACAGGCGCGGCGGCTGAGTCCCTCCGACGGCCCGGGACAACCGCGGCGCTTCCTCGAAGGGGGTCGGCAGCGAGGCCCCCTTGACCCTCGGGAGACCGTTCAGGATGGTCAGGTCGGTCACCGGCGATTCCTCCTTGAGCGGCGGGCCGGGGCCCGGTCGGGCAAAACCCGGTCGGGGGGCCCCCGCCATTTCATTCTAGGCCGGAAGGTAGACTCGCGGCACCCGCGGGGAGACTCCGCAGAGGATTTCGTAGCTGATCGTCCCGGTCAGGGCGGCCAGATCATCCGCGGTCATCCCGACCTCGCCCTGGCGGCCCAGGACGATGACCTCGTCGCCCAGGGCGACCCGGGGGATGTCAGTCACGTCGACCATGATCTGATCCATGCAGACGCGGCCGACGACCGGGGCCATCCGCCCGTGGATGATGACGGCCCCGCGTGACGAGAGCAGCCGCGGGTAGCCGTCGGCGTAGCCTAAGGGGAGGGTGGCGAGGACCGTCGGCCGGCCGGTGACGAAGGTGCGACCATAGCTGACGCACGTCCCGGCCGGGACTTCCTTCAGGTAGCCGATGCGGGCCTTGACGGTCATCGCCGGCCGCAGGGCGACCCCGCCCTCCCCGCCGGGCGACGGGTGGTAGCCGTACAACGAGATGCCCAGCCGAACCAGGTCCAGATGGGCCTCGGGGAGGTTAATGATGGCCGCGCTGTTGGCCGCGTGACGGATCCGAAACTCGATTCCGAGGGCCCTGAGGTCCTCGATGAAGGCCGTGAACCGCTCCAGCTGCCACCGAGTATAGCCCTGGTCCGGGTCGTCGGCCGCGGCGAAGTGGGTGAAGATGCCCTCCAGGTCGAGCCCGGGCAATCCGGCAAGGTCCTTGGCGAAGGCCAGTCCATCCTGGCCGGGGGCCACCCCGAGGCGGCTCATGCCGGTGTCCACCTTGAGGTGGACGCGGGCCCGGCGGCCGAGGCGGGCGGCCTCTCGCGAGAGGGCCCGGGCCGTCTCCATCGAGAAGACGGCCTGACTGACGTCGTTGGCCAGGACGGACCCGACCTCGTCCGGCGGGGTGTAGCCGAGGATCAGGATGGGCGCGGCGACGCCGGCTCGCCGAAGCTCGATAGCCTCGCCGAGGATGGCCACGCCCAACCAGTTGGCGCCGGCGGCCAGAGCCGTCTCGGCCACCGGGACGGCTCCATGACCGTAGGCGTTGGCCTTGACCACGGCCATCAGCCCGGCCTGCGGGCTCTTGCGCCGGGCGACCTGACGGAGGTTGTGGTCGATCGCCCCGAGGTCGACCTCAGCCCAGACCGGCCGACTGACGGCCGTCGAACCCGCGTCCGGCGGACCGCCCGAATCCCGCACCCCCATCACCTGATTGATCTCCTTGCCTGCCCTCACGAATCGCACCCCCGCCTATCGTCCCCCGGTCCCTAGTGGAGCGACCGGGCAATCCGGCCGATTTCCTCGAGGCTGAGGTCCGAGGTAATGGCGAGCTCGACATCCCCGACAATCCAGTGGATGATGCTGAACTCCTCACTCTGGATCACCTCGACGGGCAGCCCACCGAGGTCCATGGGTCTCATGCCCGGCAGGGCCACGGCCCCGGGGATGGCCTTGTTCTCGGTGATCGACAGGCTCGCCTTCTCCTGGCTGTAATCGAGGAGGATGCTCAGGTCCTGACCCGAGCCGACCCGGCTGACCTGGACCAGGCTGAAACCGGCCGGCGTGTAGGCCGGGAGAAGGAGCTTGAAGCCGGCGAGTTGCCTGGCCCGCTCCAGGGTGATGGCCTCGGGCATCGCCCCGCCCTGGATGACCTCGGCCCCCTGGGGAGGGCTGAACCTGAACAGTTCATCCGGAAGCCCGGCGTCCACCTTGACCTGCGTGTAGGTGGCCGCCGAGATGACCGCCCCGCCGGCGTTGTAGGCCTCGACCTTGAGGGGCAGCCAGGTCTGGCGGTCGACCCAGACCCGTTCCCTCTGGACCACGTCCTCGCCCTTGGGCCCCGGCGGGGTCAGTTCGACCAGATAGGCGGGGCGTCCCACGACCCTGGCCCGACCGGCCACTTTGACCGCGGTCGCCCGGCTCACCTCCCCGACGACCCCGCTCAAGAGGGCCTTCTGGTCCTGGCCGGTGACATCCTCACCGGCCTGCTCGAAAACGGTGACCTCGTTGTCCTGAGGGTTGTAGAACCACATCGTCTGCCCGTCGAACACGGTAAGCTGGCCCTTGATCTCCTCCGGGGCCAGGAACTCCAGGCGGTACCGGGCCGGTTTCTTGAAGGACTGCCTGATCTGGACGGTCTGGCCGGCCCCGGCCAGGCTGTACTGCACTTCCAGGACTCCCTGGTAGTCCTGGAGTTTCTCGAAGCCGGCAGTCATCTGACGGATGAGGTCGGCCGTCGGAGGAGTGCCGCATCCGGCCGCCGCGAAAACCACGAGCGCCGCGACGGCGGCGACCGCGAGACGTCCGAGGACCATCGGGCCCATCCCCTTTCGCCGGTTACCCTTGGAGCTCCTTGATCACGGCGGGAATCTCGGCGGGCAGGTCGCCCGCGGCCAGCCCGGCCTGGCCGCGCCTGGCGGCCAGGCGATCGGCGGCCCGCCCGTGCACGTAGGCCCCGGCGGCGGCGCCCAGGGCCGGTCCGCGCCCCTGGGCCAGGAGAGCCCCGATGACCCCGGTTAGGACGTCGCCCGTTCCGCCCGAGGCCAGGCCGGGGTTGCCGGTGGAGTTGACGTAGTAGCGATCGGCCTCAGCGATGACCGTCCCCGCCCCCTTCAGCAGGATGACCGCTCCAAAGCGGCCGGCCGCCGCGGCCGCGGTTCCGAAGCGGTCGCGCTGGACCGCCTCGTTGTCGAGGCCCATCAGGCGGGCCATCTCTCCTGGGTGAGGGGTGAGGACCGTCCTCCGTCCGCGAGCCGCCAGGGCCGAGAGGACCTCGGCCGGGGCCTCAACCAGAGCGTTGAGCCCGTCGGCGTCGACGACCGCGGGCTTATCCGGGGCGAGGCGGCTGAGCAGCGCCCGGACGAACTGGACGGTGGCCGGGTCTCGGCCGACGCCGGGGCCGAGAGCGACGGCCGAGGCCTTCTCGGCGAAGGCCAGGACCTCTGGCAGGGACTCCGGGCCGAAGCGGTCGCCCCGGCCGGCGGCGGCCACGGGCTGGACCATCACTTCGCGCAGCCGGCGTCCGACCACCGGCCAGAGGGCCTGAGGGACGGCCAGGGTGATCAGTCCGGCGCCGGTCCGCAGGGCACCCAGGGAGGCCAGGACGGGTGCTCCGGTGTAACCCCCGGCTCCGGCGACAATGAGGAGATGTCCGAAGTCGCCCTTGTGGGCGGCCCGCGGTCGCTCGGGGAAAGCCGCGGCGGCCTCTGCCGCCTCGACCAGGGTGCCGCTGACGGCGTTGCCTTCAAGGAGGGGACGGGGCATCGAGATGGGGGCGACCACGAGTTCTCCGGCCAGACTCGCCCCTGGCTCGACGACCAGGCCACGCTTGGGTAGGCCGAGGGTGACCGTGACGGTGGCCCGGACGCAGAGAGGGTCTTCCGAGCCGGAGGCGCCGTCGGCGTCGAGCCCTGACGGAACATCCACCGCGACCACCGGCCGGCGGCCCTCGTTGATGGCCTGTACGGCCTCGGCCAGGGGCCCGCGGACGGTCCCGGAGAACCCCGTGCCGAGGAGAGCGTCGACGACCACGTCGGAGCGGGCCAACCAGAGCCGGTCATCGGCGGTGGGCCCGTCCGGCCGCTCGGCGACCTCGACCCCTAGGCGTCGGATGATCTCCAGGTTGACCTCGGCTTCTCCGGTCACGGCGGTGGCGGTGGCGAAGAGGACCACCCGGACTTCGGCCCCCAGCTCCAGCAGGTGGCGGGCAGCGCAGAAACCGTCCCCGCCGTTGTTTCCCTTGCCGCACCAGACGGAGACCAGTGGTCGGCCGACGGACGCGGCCCCCTTATCCAGGAGCAGGGCCATGACCTCGGCGGCCACGGCCCGCCCGGCGTTTTCCATCAGTAGGAGACCCGGGATGCCGTAGCGGTCCCGGGCCAGCCGGTCGAGTTCTCGCATCTCCTCCGCGGTGGCCAGCTTCAAGGGTGGTCCACCCCCGTCTCATCGGTCAGGGTCAGAGCCAGGGCCTCGGCCATCGCGTAATCGCCGGCATGGCTCAGGCTGACCAGGACCGTCCCAATGCCTTTGGTCCCCGCCAGGGCGGCCAGCCTCCCCCGGAGCCTGACCCCCGGACACCCGTCCTCGTTCCGGACGATTTCCGCGTCGTCCCAGCCGGCCTGCAGCCGGCCGGCCCCGATGGCCTTTCTGACGGCTTCCTTGGCGGCGAACCTGGCGGCCAGACGGCGGGCCCGTTCCGGCTCGCGGGCGGCCAGGCAGTAGTCAAGCTCGGCCTGGGTGTAAAGACGACGTAAGAGCCGGTCACCCCTTCTGGCGACGGCCCCCCTCACCCGGTCCACCTCAACGATGTCCACACCGACCCCGAACAGCATGGCCGAACCCCCCGTCGGTGGCTATCTCTTCGCCGCGGTGATTTCAATTCCTTTTCCAAAGAAATGGGCCGGGGCGCCCTGAAGGGCAGTATCCCCGGCCGTCAGAAGCCCTATTTGAGTGGGTACGGTCGCCATCGGGGCTGGGCTGGACCCAGCCCTCACTGGCCGCTGCCCTTGGCCGTCCCCGCCACCGGCGTGCCGGCCAGCGACGACAGGCCGCTGATGCCACCGAGGCCCATCGTCTCGACGGCCGACGACGGGACCACCACCAGGGCTCCCTTTTCTTTGAGGCCCTCGTAGAGGATGTTCATCGCCCGCAGGTGGAGGGCGATTTCGTGGCCCTCGTAGACCCGGCCGGCTTCGACGAACTTGCTGGCGATCTCGCTCTCGGCCGTGCCGAGGATGATTCGGGCCCGGCGCTCCCGCTCGGCCTGGGCCTCGCGGGACATGGCGTCCTGCAGGTTAGTGGGGATGATGACATCGCGGATCTCCACCGATTGGACGGCGATGCCCCACGGCTCCGTCCGCTCGTCGATGATCCGGCGCAGCTCGGCGTCGATATTCTCCCGGCCGGCCAGCATCTCGGAGAGATGGGTCTTGCCGATGACATCGCGGAGGGCCGTCTGCGCGGCCCACTCGACGGCCGCCCGGTAATCCTGGACCTCGAGGGCCGCCTTCTTGGCGTCCCAGACGACCCAGAACATGACCGCGTCGACGTCCACCGGCACGGTGTCCTTCGTCAGCGTCTGCTCGGCGTTGAAGTCCGTGGCCACGATCCGCTGATCGATCCAGACGGTCACCGAATCGATGATCGGGATGACCAGGAAGAGGCCCGGTCCGGCCAGTCGCTGGAAGCGGCCGAGCCGCAGGACGACGGCCTTCTCCCACTGTCTGGCGACTTTCACGGCCGAGTTGATCAGGAGGCCGACGAGGACGATCACCGTCGGCCAGACCCAGTTGAGCGTGGTCCAAACGACGGCTCCGGCCGCGACCAGGAAAACCACCAGGATGGTGAGGGCTACGGTGTTCAGGGGGCGGCGGTTGATACGGAGGCGCGGATTCCTGCTTGCCATGGTCTTGCAGACCTCCTTATGAGCTTTGACCCGGGGTGACCGGACTCAGTTGGCCGGACGGCGCCCAGACGGGTAGTACCAGATGGTCATCATGTGCCCGGACTGACTCGAGGACTGAGAGATGGCGACGATGGACG
>DASXUT010000139.1 GCA_036504675.1 Bacillota bacterium
CGGGGGCGGCCAGGTCGATGCCGGAGTGGAACTCCTTGACCGCGGGGTCGAACGGCGAGACCCTCTCCCCCATCGGCGATGTCACCCGGGCGTCCTGGTCGGCCAGGGGCCACCCGAAGACGATTTTGACCGCGACCAGCCGCTGGGACTTTGGGGACCAGCCGACCGCTTCCCCCCGGGCCCTGAGGATGGGGGCGATGGTCGCCCGGACGTGGCCGGCGACGTCGTCGACCGGGGCCCCGAGGGTCACCTGGCGGCCGTCGACGAAGGCGACCTGTTCCTTGAGCTTGAGCGAAGTGACGGGCATGGGCTTTACCTCCTAGCGAGTCAGGGCCCAGACGGCCAGGCCGGCGCAGATCGTGGAGAGGAGGGTAATGACGGTCAGAATAGACCAGGTCGGCCGGCCGGCAAACTGGTCGAGCCTCTTCCAGATCTTGTCGAGGCTGGTGGTTTGGCGTTCCTCGTGATCCTCGAACGTCTCCTTGAGGGCCTTGATCTTCTCCTCGTGCTGGCCGACCACGACGGCCAGGTCCTTGGCGGCAATCTCTCTCACTTGATCGTCTCCTCCCCGAGGGCCTTCCGGGCGAGGTTCGTCATGGCTAGGTTGATCCGGTCGATCTCGGCCCTCTTCTGTTGTGGGGTCATGGTCTTGGAGAACTCGACCTTTGAGCGCAACTGGCGGAGGTCGGAGAGGGCCTGGCGGTAGTCGCGGAGGCGGCTGAGGCGGGTCCCTTCCTCCCGACGGAGCTTGGTGCCACCCTTCTTGGAGGTCTGGTACTTCTTCTCCAGGGCATCAGCTTCGCGGTAGAAGCGGTCGATGGAGGCGCTGCTCGTCTGGGGCGTCTCGACGGCAAAGGCCTTGGCGATGGGGATTTCGGAGAGGGTCCGGGCGGGCTTGGCGACCGGCTTCGCCACGCCGGCGGCGACGAGCCCCGCGTCGGCCAGGTCAACCCCATACTTTCCGAGGCCTCCGAGGACCTCCCGGATGGTGTTGTCGATCTTGCGCGGGGAGAGGTTGGTGGCCTTACCGATCAGCTTGGCCGTCTCCGACGTCGCCGCCCCATATTGGCGCCATGCCTCAAGACCGGTCTCGCCCTCGGGGACGATTGAAACGCCGGTCCTGAGATCCCTGTTGGCCCAGGCCTCGATGGCCCAAACAGCGGCGGTCGGGATGAAGCCGGGGGTGCCGGCGTCGAACAGGGTCTTGGCCAAGCCGTCCATAGCCTTCGGGTCCTTCTCCTTGAGCCAGGTCAGGGTCCGCTCTGGGATGGTCCCGAAGATGACGCCAAGCTCGAAGGGCTTTGGAATGGAGATGAACCGGGTGGCCTTGACGATCGAGCCGTCCTTCTGCTTGACGTCCTTGGTGCCGGCGGGGATGTTCCAGAAGAGGTCCTTCCGCCACGAGGGCAACTCGTCATAAAAGGGGTCGTCCTTGTTGACCATCCACAGGAGCATCGAGGGGAGGGTGATGGCCAGGGTGGCCTTGACGGTCGTGCCCGCGGGGTTCTCCAGGAAGGCGCGGCGCATCTTGTCCATACCCTGGACCGAGGCGTTGGAGAAGGCGACGAGGCGGTTCCATGTACCCATCTTCGTGCCCTTCCGGGCGAAGTCGACGGTGATGTCCCGGGCGGCCAGGGCGGCCTTCATCAGGCCCTCACGGCTCGTCCCCTCCTTGGCCAGGGCCCGCTCGAACTCGCCGAGTCTGGTCCCGACCTCCATCAACTCGGAGATCTCCTGGAGGGTCTGCACCGGATGGCGGAAGGCGTTGACGAAGGCGTTCTTGTTCTCGAGGAGCTTTCTCAGGGTCCCCTGGAGGTACTCCCGGTCCAGACTGACCAGGGCGCTGTGGCCGGCCCCCGACTCCAGGTAGAGTTGGTACAACTCGTCCTGGTTGACGGCGTGCATGATCCCCTTGACTAGGTCGACCCCGGGCACGAACCCGTACTTCGAGTAGATCAGGGCGGACAGTTGGTCGCGGATGGGATTGCGGACGATGAAGTCGGGGCTCAGGGTGGCGCCTGCGCGGAGGAGGCTGGCCGGGTAGCTCAGGATCTTGACGATGGTATCGGCGCCCTTCTCGTCGAGCGACAGGACGGCCTGGTAGAGGTCGGGGTCGCGGACCTGGTAGTGGACCGGCTGGCCGTCGCGGTAGGTGGTGAGGACGTTCTCCTTCGACGGGGCCTTGCCGAGGTCATCGACCCTGGAGAGCCACCACCCGCCACCCTCGGTCTTGTCGGCCAGGTCGGCCAGGGCCCGGCCGGCCCGGTTGTTGTCGGCGAGCTTCGTAAACAGGTAGATGTCCTTGACCGTCGACTCCAGGGGGTCGATGATCTCCCTACTGGAGCCGGTGATCGAGTGGATGGCCTTGGGGAGGTCGGCGAAGCCCTTGGGGCCGCCGGCCTTCTGGCCGAGGTTCAGGGCGTCTTCGAAGACCCGCTTGAACGGGACGTAGTCCTTGTTCAGGGCCTCGATCTTGGCGGCGTCAGCGGCGCTGATCCGGCCGGAGTCGACCACGTCCATCAGGCTGGCGTGATACTCCTCTGGAGGCCGTCGAAGGCCTTGCGGAACTCGGGCGTGTCGAGCGACCTAAAAGCGGCCTGGACGTCGCCGGAATACGTCCCCTTGCCGAGGCCGTGCTCGATCTCCCGGGACTCGAGTTCGACAGCCCGGCGGGCGGCCATGTAGGCCTGGAAGTCGTCAATCTTGCCGGCGACGGGCTTGAAGACGGCGTCAAGTCCCTGGGTCTCCTTCTTGAGGGTAATGGGGTTCCGGTGCCCAAACCTTATCCGGCCCTCGGCCTTGGCCCCCGACCCCCGGGACAGCCAGGCCAGGAGGAACGGGTCCTCACTGGCCGAGATCGTCCGGCCGCCTGCCCTTTGGAGTTCGTGTGACGTGCGCCGGATCGGGTCGAACGCGTCAACCGTAGCCTTATAGATGCCCTTGAGGGTGAGCGGCTTCTTGCCCTTCTCCCCCACCGACATCGACCCGAGGATGCGGTCCCTGGCGGACTGGCCGTACCAGGCGCTCAGTTTCTCTTGCGACCGGCGGAGGACCTTGGCCAGGCCGGGTTCTTGCTTGAGTAGGTCGTCGAAGGCCTTGGCGAACTCGGGGGCCAGGGCCCGGGCCTCAACCTCGCCCTTGTTGGTCCAGATCGAGACGAACTCGGCGACACCCTCGGCGGCGAGCCGGTCAGGGGCATACCCGGGCGCGGAGACCGGCTTGGCCAGGAATTCCAGCTCGGCGACCTGCTTCGGGGTCAGTTTGCCGAGGTCCGAGAGAAGAAGCTTCTTGTCGATGGCGTGCCCGGTCTCGTGGAAGATGGTCTTGAAGTTGCCGGCCTCTGCTGTGCGCATGACCTCTGGCCATATCTCGAAGGTCCCGAGGATCTTCTTGCCCGGGGGCGCGGCGGACTGGTCGATGTGACCGATGTAGATGGGCCTCTTGAGGTCCTGCTCGATCTGCCGGCGGATGTCGGCCCGCTTGACCACCTGAGCCCATGTCTTGCCCGGGGTCCCCGGCTGGGCCATCGGAGCCGTCAGGGCCATGGGTGGCTGACCCGGCTGGCCGACCTTCGCCTGGAAGGCGGTGCGGATGTCTCGGTTGATCCCGCCCTGCCCGGCCGCCTGGGTCATGGGGGCCTCGGCCAGCCGCCTGGCCGCCGGGGTGGGCTCGGCGGCGGTCGTCCGGGTGCCGGAGGACGTGGGCGGCGCATCCCTGACTATGCTGCGGTCAAGAACTAGCCAGTTGTCCTGAAGCCCTTCGGTGTAATGAACTGAATCGTAACCCCCCTCTTTGAGGGCCTTCCTGACCGGCGCTAGGTTCTTGCCTCTGAAAAGGCGGAATACGGGGAAGTTCTCTCCTTCGCGCTGGACAATCGCCTCCGCAACGTCGGGCTTGACGCCGATGCCCTCAAGGAGGGTGATGGCTTTCTCGTGGTTGATGACACCCTGTTTGCCGTGCCCCGTGAGGTCTAGTGTCCTCTTTGGGTTCGCCACGACCTCCGTGACCGTCGGCTTGTAGCCCTCAGGCTTGGGGCCCACAAGGTGTTCTGATACCTTCTCATAGGGATTTGCGTAGGCTTCTGCCGTGCTACGTTGGCTGGTGAGGTAGAGCAAGTCGCTGTTCTCGGCGGTTATCTGGGTGAGTTCCTTCGCGTCTTGAATGGCGGTCTCGGCCTTCTTCAACTCAGCGGCGTAGTCGGCCGCCAATCTCTGGGAGTCCTCGGCGGCGGTCTTAGCCCGCAAGAGAGCGTCTAGGGTGTCTCCAGAAGCACTCCACCCGGCTGAGTCCACCGCTTGCTGAAGCCTAGCCTTCTCGCCAGTCAGCCGTTGTAGCTTGACCTCCTCGTCGCCTACCCGCTTGCGCCACAGTACGGCCTTGTCCTCAAGCGAACGGTCAATGACCTCGTCAAAGGTCTTAACCTTGGCGATGTTGGACTGCGTTCCGAGGGCGGCGGCGTCAGCGCTCGGCACAACCTGTCCGCGATAAAGCCGCAGGCCTTGGCCCGGGGTAGGAGCTTTCGCGGCCCCTCCTGGGCTGGCCAGGACCTCCACGCTCCCGCCGATCGGGTTCCCCTGGACCTGGCCGACGTACTCCTGGCCATCCTGGACGAATGAGACGCGGTCACCCTTGCGGATGCCGCGCTTCTGCATCGCCGGGGAGGTGGCGTCAAGGATGTTCGTGGGCTTGTCGAGCCAGGTCAGCTCGGGGATGTCTACGAAGAACGGCTCGGGCTGGCCGGTCGGTTCGCCGAAGGGGCCGGTCGCCGCGGCGGGCTTGACCGGGGCATTGACGACCCCGGCGGGCTTGATGGACGTCGGCGCTTCCTTGGCCTTCAGGGCCTGGCCGAAGAAGTCGGTGGCCTCGGACGCGGCCCGCTTGGCCATGGCCTTCTTGATGACGGGCTGGATGACGTACTTGCTGAGCCCCTCGGTGGCTGCCGGCAGACCGGCGCCGAAAGTCAGGCCAGCCCCGGCGGCCAGGGCGGTCTCCTTGGCCGACCGGCCCTCGATGGCCGACTCGGCCGCCATGGTGCCCGCGCCGGCGAGCCCCTCGGCGAGGATTCGCCCGCCCTTCGTCGCGGCTCGGACGGGGCCCATGACCTTGCTGGCCACCTTGGTCGCGCCGCCCCAGGGGATGCTGTAGCCGAGCAGGTCACCGCCGAACCCGGCCACCTTGCCGAGGGTCGTCTTGGCGGGCGCGGGCCGTGGGATCACGCCAAGGGTGGCGGCGCTGACCGTCCGTCCGCCGAGCTGCTCGGTCGGCTCGCTCATTGGGCGGAACGGGGTGAACCCGAGCA